>JANSYC010000058.1 GCA_024742605.1 Alphaproteobacteria bacterium
AAGCGCAAGGGCGCTCAAAGGACGCAGCCCAGGTCTGACAGCCCGCAATTGAGAGAGGGCCCCCGCGGGGGCCCTCTCTCGATCACAAGTGATGCATTTTTGCTCCGGCCGAGTAATGCATTTTTAGTCCGGCGTTGACAGCGATGTCTCGTGGGGAATGACCGGCGGCGAATAGATCGAAGACCCGGCGGATGACGTCTGCCTGTTGGGAGTTGATGGTGCGTTGACCTCTGTCGGGCTCGCCATTGGCGTCGACAGCCTTCACGACATCGTAGCCGTAGGAGTTACCGCCACCGGAGCATCCATCCTCCACGCGACCTCTCAAGCCTCGACGTGTTTTATCGGCGAGGTCTTTGAGGAAGAGCGCGTTCATCGTGCCCTTGAGGCCGACATGTAGCTCTGAGATCGGCCCCTCAGACAGGGTGACGATCTCCACGCCGGTGAATTTGAACTGCTTATAGATCTGGGCGACGTCGGCCTGGTCACGGCTCAGGCGATCCAGTGCCTCGCAGACCACAACGTCGAAGCAACCGGCTCTGGAGCGGTCCAGAAGCCTCTGGAGACCCGGCCTGACCATCGAAGCTCCGGATATGGCTCGATCATCGAACTCGCCTGCCGGCTCCCAACCCTCGCGCTCCAGCCGTATGCGGCACAGACGCATCTGGTCCTCGATCGAGGCATCGCGCTGGTGGTCTGAGGAGTAGCGGGCGTAGATGGCGGCGCGGGGCATGGAGGGCTCCTGTCGGTTACGGCAACCGAGCCATGCCCTCCTTGGCGTAGGCTCAGACAAAGTTTAGGCGAACCTGACCGTTAGGCCAACCGTAACTCGGTTGTTCGAAGACCCGACACAAGGTCCTGATATCGGTCATGTGAAGCCTTGCTTTGGCCTTGGATGTAATATTTCCGGGCTGTTGCAAGGTTCGAGTGTCCGAGCAAACCAGCGATCATCCAGGCAAGTTCTGGCGATTGTTGATGCATGAAGGTCGCAGCACAGTCACGGAACAGGTGAGGGTTCACATGGAACCCGAACTCTTGCCGGGTTCGTTTACATACAGCCTGATAGATTCCCATGGGCGTCAGCTGACGGCCGGTTTCCGACGACACCCAAAGAGCATCCGTGGGTGATGCTTTTAGGAGGGTTGGCCGGTAAACGTTCAGATACCTGTCGAGTGTCGCCGTCAGAGCGATAGGGCAGGGCACGTCGATCGCACAATCCGTCTTAACCTGTTCTGCCTTCAGGTGGATTGCGTATCCTCCAGGTTCCTTTGTGAAAGAGGATCCAATTTGCAGACATGAGAAGTTGTCGCGTCGGATTGGTCGCTGAGCGAGAAGAGCAATCATCAGGCCATCGCGGAACCGGGTAGCTTTGCCTGTTGATGGCGTCTCCTCTGCTGGCTGGAGAGCAGCATCAGAAATGAGTTTTATCCCAAGGTCGATAAGAAGGGTCGGGGCAATAACCCTTCCAGATTTTGAGCCCATGGGAGCTGCCTGCTTAAACATCCAGGCGATTTTCCTAAGATTGGTCGTGTCAATTGAGGGGCAGGTGACCGAGAGAAACATCGAGACGGCGCTCGCCCTCCCTCCGATAGTTTGAGGGGCCCGGCCAAGTTCCTCCAACTTTTTGAGATAGGCGAAAATAAGATCAGGGATGGCGCGGGCTTCTGTCGGCTCATTGGGGTTGAGACAACCGCTATCCGAAAGATGCTGGAGGTATTGGCCCCAAGCCTCGATCAGATTGACACGGGTCTTATGCTCATAGGTCACCGCCTGCTTGTTTGAGTTCAGGACGCCGTCCTGGGCGCTTTTCTTAAATTTCATGAGGAAACTGGCAGGGGAGACTGAACAAGAGCTGAACCAGCGTCTCTTGTCGTCCTCCGGCCACTCGGAGGGCAACTTTATGCGGATCATGTCTGTGGCCGGAGTAGACATCTTACAGCCTCCCTCAGATGGATGATTTGCGGATCTTGTTGACGAGATCGTCAAGGATCTGAACCGCCTTCATTTGGTCCACCCCCGAATAGTATTTGGTGGTGACATCAATGGAGCCGTGGCTCAGCAGGGTGCTCACCGACTGATAGGCGGTCGGATGGACATCCAGAACCAGCTTGGCAGCGATATGTCTGAAAGCGTGCAAATGCATCTTGATACCAACATGGGTCAGGATGGTTTTTTGCACCTGACCGCACAGCGTGCTGGAATCTATGTGAGACCCCTTGGTTCCAGGGAAGAGCCACGGTGTGTCCGAGCCCGGAAGCAACGGTCGGAACTTGCTGACATACATCCGGATTAACTCTGATGAATTGCCAGGGAACTCGAAAACAATATCGTGACCGCCTTTGGTCTCGTCTCCGGGGATCGAGACCTGAAGCCTTTCGGCCTTCGGGTCGGCCCAATTGAGGAAATGCTTGTCCAATCTCAGCTTGACGAGGTTGCTCTTGCGAAGGGTCGCCATAATCAGGATCTCAAGCGCGACGGCCGTGCGTACCGTCCTCGCTGTCTGAATGTCGATATCTGACTTGAGCACCGACTTCATCAGCGCAATGGGAAGCAGCAGCAGTTTTGCTCGGGTCTGGTCGTCGCTTACTGCTGCGACCGCTTTCTTTGATTTTTCCGAGAGCCCGGTCTTCCCTAAACCTAATTCCTCGAAAATATGCATCTCGAGCCTACGAAGTTCTTTAATGTCAGCTTCTGTTGCGCCACACGCAGCGGCGAGGCTGGTCAAAGCTACAGCGATCCGGAAGTGCATTTGCTGCAGTTTGCCTGCATCGTCGATCATGTGCATGAGGCTCGGGAAGACGGCGCCCGGAACCAGAGCAGACTTCAGATCTGGATAGGCTGTCTGCTGCTCCAAATTAAGAAGGACCGATAGGTGACGCTGAAGAGCGTAACGGTAGCCACTGACAGTGGCTTCAGACCATCGGCGTCCGCCGCTGATCTTCTGTGCGGAAACAAACTCAGAAAGTGAGGTGTAATCCGAGAGGGAGGGTGCTGTTCCCTTGGATTTCAGCCTAGCCTTGAAGATCTTATCTGCTTCAGCTGTCAGGTGAGGAGGCAAGGACGCCCAAACTATCGATTTCGGGAGCTTTGGGCTTGGCATGCTGACTGGTGGGATAGGCCATCCCTCTACCTCGTTTGCAAAGTCATTCAGCGCTTTACAAGACCGCCGGTAGACACCTTGGGCATGAGGCACAAGCGCCGTTTTGAGTGCCGCCTCGAAGACCGCCATCTTGTCTACGTCGATCTCGTAGGGTTTCCACCCTCGCTCTGATGCGAAATGCGCCAACCTTGAGATCGGTCTCGCCCGCCGCTTGGTGGGGATCAAATCCATCACGGCCTGCCAGTCTGCAGACAGCGTGTTCGTGTGTTTGCCCGGCATCGTGTTCCGGCCGGTTAGCTTGAGGGCTTTGCGAAACCGAGATTTGATATTCTGGAAGGAAGTCTTCTTGAGCCCAAAGGTGGCTGCCGATACCGAGCCTAGTTTCACGTTCAGCGCATTGAGGTCGATCAAGGTTCCCGTGCCCAGGCCAATGATTTTGTCGGCCATGAACCGAACGGCGGCGATGAGCTCCTTCTTTTGAGTCTCAGGAAGGCTGCTCAGTGCGGCGATGTCGACCAGAAGATCAGCGTATGCGCCGAGGGACTGCTGGGTGTTCATAGTTATTCCTCCTTGATCTTGTGTGTGCGCGTGTGGTCAAACTTGCGCGTTGTGATGTAAGGGTGATTATTTGTGAAAAGGTCCTCCTATGTTCCCTTGTTGAAGAAGGTGGAGGGTTTTCACCAAGTACTGATCAGGCGTTCTCGGCGTTGATGAACGCGTCGAGGTCCGAGGACCGGATCCGAACACCGCCTCCGATCTTTTTCGCAACCAGCTTGCTCTCGCGGATCCAACGCCGGACGGTGCTGTCGTGGCATTGAAGGACCCGACCCACGTCGCTAACCGTCAGCCAGGTGTCGGGCGTGACAGGCGGCGGGGCATTCTTCGTCGTTCTTGAAATTGTGACTGGCATCGGTCGGTTCCTCCTCGGCGGTTTGCAGGGCGTCACGAGCAGCTTGGCGCGCCAGCAACTTCGCCAACTCCGTCAGCGCGGAGTGGAAGGCCGTTGGTGTCCGGGAGTGCTCATGACTGTTCATGAGCATTTGAATAAGGCGGAGGCCTCGCATGGCACGAAAACCAAATTTCCAGTGGACTCTGTTGTGTCCCACCGGGTCCCCGAGCGGCGCCGCGCTTGTGCTTTAGCGGCGGCCATGCTCGTGTCTGCTAGTTTTGAAAAGGCTGTCAAGCTGGGGGTTTAATATTTAAAGTCCCTGCCTGGAATTTTCGAATTTTCATTGAGCTAAGTGAACGAGGTGTTTTCATGATGAGTGATTTGAGCGGTATCTCAGGGAGACTTGCGAGCACTGACTACACGCCATTTTTTTTCTTGTTGGCGAAGACATGGAGGTCGTCACGGGAGATCCGGATAGCCCAGCCGAAAGCATGCCGGAGTCCTGTCACATGAACTCATGGCGGAACTGTCACACTTTCAGGCGATGAGCGTAATGCACGAACCACTTCACGTCGGATCATGCTACGCCGGCAACGATCTTCCATTGAGCCGAGGCAGCGGCACGATGGAGCTTCAAGTGGCGACGTAAGATCAGATGGCGTTGTAGACGGCGGAGTGCGCCGAGAGGAAGCGTTGCACCACGGTCTTTGAAACCGATCCGACATCGTTGTCGATGCCTGATTGGTTGATGCGAGTTTTCTGCCCGATCGTTCGATTTGTTCGATCAATGGCCGGGGGCATGGCGATCACGCAAACCAAGATCGTGCAAGGCGCCACTATAGGAACCCAACTTGTCGGTCGTGATCGAAGTTGGATCGATCCCCTGTTTCTTCAGAAGACGGTGTAATAGCTTTATCGCAGCCTTCTTGTGGCGTTTCGGCGGCACAAGCATATCGAGCACTTCGCCTTCGCCATCGACCGTCCGCCAAAGATATATTTGGCGCCCACCAATCGATACGAACATCTGGTCCAGGTGCCAATGAGCGTCAGAGCGCGGTCGTCTAACACGAAGGCTTTTGGCGTAGGCGGTTCCGAACCGCGCAATCCATAGGCGAATTGTCTCGTAACTGATATCGTGCCCATGCTCCGCAAGCAATTCCTCGACATCACGGAGACCGAGATTGAACCTGAGATACAGCCAGATCGCGTGTTGGATAACAGTCGGCGGAAACTGAAAGCGGGCGTAACAGATCAGTTCCATCCAACGATCATGCCCTCAGACCCACATCAACCACCGTTCCTGTGACAGAGCCCCAGCGCGCATTATGGTCGGGGCATTGCGATAGAGAAGAAAAAGCCATAGCCTTCAATACAGTAGAGCTTTCTTGGGGCAGGATCTTATATGGCACGGTGGACAGGAGACCCGGGCATCTCAGCCGTGTTGGAATCTGCGGATGCATGGAGGAGCCAGTGCTTTTCTGGTTCAGATTCAGTGCTCTCTGAGGAGAGTCTTTGGACTTCGCAAAATTTAGAAGCACTCTTAACGCTCTTCGCTGGCAACCCCTTGACCGACCAGCGTGATTTTCTCAAGAAGCTCAACGAACAGTTGGCCGGCGCTTCTCCAGAAGTTCCGAAGCTGGCCGCCGAAGTGCTTTGGTTTCTGAACCTGTTTCCCAGCCGGTCCGCAATGAAACCAGGGACCAAGCGCGAGCAAATCGAGCATGTCTGGGGATGGTCGGGCGATCCGGCCCCGGATTCAATCTACCTCGATGAAGCGCACATGCACGGAGTCGGTAATCCTGGTACTGCATATGCTACACACCGGCCGATGGAGTTTGAGTATCTGCTACGTACCGTGATCGCCTACAAGAAACTGCCACAGCCTGAACAGAGCCGCTTGATGGGGGACGACCCACCCTGGATTTTCATGCGCTGGTTGGATGAGCAGGAAGGCTCTGACCGGCGGCTCGTGCGTAACACCTTACTTTACTTCCTTTTCCCCGACTACATTGAGCGAAACACTTCACGCAACCACAAGCGGCAAATCTATCAGGCACTGAAAGGAAAGTTGCCTCCGGAGAAGCGTATCCCGTCAAAGAACGGCAGCATGCTAGATCTAGATCGCGCTATCTTCGAAATCCGAGAAGTTCTTGAAGAGGAGCGCGGAACCACTGAGATCGACTTCTACGACGATGAGATCAAACCGCAGTGGTTCTCGCGTTACCGCGAAGCTAGTACCAAAGACTTTTCCTCTTGGCTCAACAGCTTCCTGTCCGACCGGGGGCTGCAACTGAACCAGTCGGGCCGCGATATCAGGACGCTCGATGAGAAGCGTGCGGTAAACCCTGAGACCGGGTTCTGGGAAAAGGCCAGCTACGTGACGAGCAAGCCACCGCGGTGGTTGCTTCATTTCGAAGCCACGGGATCGGAGCTTGTTGCCTCGGTCCCTGATCACAACAGGTCGGGAGTGATTGGCTATGCCAACACAAAGGGCGGCAACTCAGGCGCTCTAGCTGTTCGTATTCTGCCCGTCATGAAGGTCGCAGAGAAGGATTTTCGGCTCGTTGAGAACTGGGAATGGTTTCTGCTTTTTTGTTTTCCAGGAGGACTACCGCCTGGCTCCTCCGGCGAGGCATTTGAGAACTTCGACGTCAAGAGCGGAACACTAACCTATATGGGTCAAAATCAGCCTTACATCTTTGCTGGTTTGCTCGGCCTAAATTCTCCCGAAGAAACTTTCTCGGCAAGTGTCGACGGGGCACTCAAGACCATCACCTACCAAGAGGCGACCGAGGCGCTTGCGAAATTGATCAACGTCACAGAAGTAAGAGCCGCCGATGCCTGATCCAATAAAGGTGTTCAATCTTGTAGATGACGACGAGCGCGAGACGCTCAAGCAACAAGTAGAACAGGCGTTCCGCGAGGCCGGTCCCGTCAAGCGCTCTGCGTCCTCAACTGCCGCCGAAACCTCGGCTGAGGAGGAAGAGGACGACACTGGCGGCCTTGCGCCTGGTGAGACAGTCAGGCTCACGCCGTTCGAAGACCTGATTGGCATCGATCCGAGCGTCTACCGGCAAATCGAGATCGCGCTAAATTCGGGCAAGCGGCACTTGATGCTCTATGGTCCGCCCGGAACAGGTAAGACAACTTTGGCGCGGCGGTTGGCAGGAATTCTCAATGGGCGCAAGTGGGCATTGATCACAGGGTCCTCAGACTGGAGTTCCCAAGAAATAATTGGAGGATATCAGCCGATCAGCGGCGGATCGATTAAGTTCTTTCCTGGTGTACTGCTGCGCAATTTTGACCGACCTCTCGTTATTGACGAGCTCAATCGGTGCGATATCGACAAGGTAATTGGTCCGCTGTTTACGGTACTTTCGGGGCAGGCAACCATGTTGCCGTATCGGCTGAACGCCGATGACGTCGACAGCCCACAATACGTCATCTTGCCAACGCAAAAGATACCCACCGACCAGCATGAATTTGCGCCTAGTGTACACTGGCGCCTGATTGCGACGATCAACTCGATCGATAAGGCGGCGCTATACCAAATGAGCTACGCGCTCAGCCGCCGCTTCGGGTGGATTTTTGTCGACGCACCAAAGGATACAAAGAGTTTCATTGAGACCTACCTTGAGAAAAAGGCTGGCGGCAAAGTGGGCATGATGGAAGGCAACCCGCCTCTGGCGCAAATGTGGGATGCGGTGAATGAGGTTCGGACCATCGGAGCCGCACCCATCTTGGATGCGCTGAGCGCACTTCAGCAAATCGCGCCGGGCTCAGACTTACTTACAGGCCCAAAGGGCGAGCTGCGTTCTGCCTATCTCGATGTCTTCGATCTGTTCATGCTCCCTCTGCTTGATGGTATCATGCGTCACGAGGCCGAAAAGCTTGCTGAGAAGGTTGTGGCCGCCTTTGATCTCAACGAAGGCTCCGAAGAAGCCGATGGGCTTCAGCGGCGTATTCTAAGCGTCGCGGTCTAATAATGGACGAACGCCTACTCGAGGATGCTATCACAGATCATGCCGCGAGCCTCCTGCTGCGCTACTTCAGTGCCACTGAGAAAGCACGGGTTTCGAGCCCAATCATTGCGCTTGAGCAGGACCGGGAACTTTTGCGCCTGCACTGGGCGTTATCGCCGGCTGTCTCAACTTTGGTTTCATACATACTGACTCATCGCCACGAAATTCAGTCGATTTTGAGCACCGCAAGGCGGGTTGAAGACGGCATCGTAAGGGGCAGGCTTGATGCTGTGGCGACGCTGAAGCAGCGGCGCGTCTCTGGCATGCCTACAGCCGTCGTCAGCTGGGAGCCCCTTCGCTCTTACGACTCGGGCCCCAACCAACTCCTTGGCTGGGTCATTATCCAAGCCTCGTCGCTTGCTACTCGGTTCGTTTCGATAGTCCAGGAAAGCTCGGCCTACCGGGTACGCATCGACGCAGCTACACAGATGCTCGAGCAGGTGCGGCGCATTGATGGAATCCGCCAGATAGCCGGGCATGTCACTCAGGCGCGGCGGCCGCGACCAACCGCGCTTCTTGAAGCCGAACGTTCAAGACGTCGCCTATACCACAAGGCCGCCGACGCCTACCGCGCGTTGCTAAAGATCGAGGCGGGTGATCCGGACGCTATCGTTACCATGCTGAAGACGACGCTGTTGGCTCCCTTGGAGCCATGGCGCCGCTACGAGCTAGCGGTTGGCTATAGCTTGGCCGACAGCTTGGCCCGGGAGCTAGATGAGGAGACTCGCCTGCATTTTGTGGTCGGAGACATTCGCCGGCCGATTGCGCAGGCAGGTCGGTTCAACGTCTACTGGCAATGGCGGACCGACAAGTACCGTTCGCCAGACCCAGAGCCCGCTGAAAAGATCACACTGGGGCTCTGGAAATCCTACGGGCTTTCTGCAGCTTCCGACCGTCCCGACCTTGTCGTGAGAAATAGAGACACTGGCGAAGTAGTCTCCCTCATTGAAGTGAAGTATCTCACCGGAGAGTCCGCCGCCGACCGAGTTCGCTCGGCGGCAATGCAGCTGGTGCGCTACGCTCGAGGTTATGCTGAACTCGACAAGATTGGGCCTTTGTTGGGTCGAAGTTTGATCGCGGTCAGCCAAGGCCTCGAGAGCTTAAACCCGACTGAGCCGCTACCAGTCAACACGCCACAACTAGTTGATTTTAAAGGCATAAAAGACGCCAAACTTCGGGGGTGGAGTAAGTTTCTAGCACGAAGCTAAACTAGTCCATTTTCGAGCCTCCCCCATCGATAGCTTTTCTGCCTAGGCGATCCCTCATCCAAGTGAGCTATCGTTGGTTAGCCTTAGTTCATCAACCCTGACCTGCTCAATTCGGACACTCGGAAGCCCCGCAGTACCCATTTAGGAAAGCGTATTGTTGATCCGATGTCTTGAAAGTTACATCCGGCAAACCGGCATACTCTTCTGGCGTATATTTCACACTAGCTATTGCCGACTTTCGTTTCGTTGTCATGCGACGCTAAGCGTAAGCCCTGCATGACGCAGTATTCGAAGGGGCCTTTACTCAGCAGCCGTCTTAGATGCGGCAACCTTCGTGCGCATCGAGGTGGGACGCTGTGCTCCCCCATCCTCGAAAAGCGGCACGGATTGCTCATCGACCGGCCGTGCGCAAGGCGAGGCGATCTCGTAAGGTATACCCCTCTCTTTAGGGAGTGGTTGAACAGTTGGTAGGAAGCGAGCCTTCGCCCCGAGAAGGTATTCCTCGGAAAGCTCGCAACAGACCCATCGTCTGCGCATGTTCTCCGCAACGACGCCGGTGACGCAGGATCCACCGAACGGATCGACTACCAAGTCGCCGGGATCAGTCAAGAAGCGGACGAAATACTCGGGCAACTGCGCAGGGAAGCGCGCTGGATGGATGGCAATGTTCTCCGCGCGGCACTGATCTTGGTAACGTCCATTCGATTCTGTGTTCGCTATGGCGAGCAAGTTCGGAGGAACAGATCCACCGTTGTCCTTGTTGAACTTGTCAGAAATGTCGTGACCAGAGGGGCGCAGCTTCGCCTTATAGCCGTTCTTAAGCAGGTGCTGCATCGACTTTGAGTAAGGCTGCAGGATTCGCTTGTTGTTGGCCTTTGGATAGGGAGTCTTACCGAGCCACCAGACAGTGTTTACAGCATCCTTGACGCGGACGCGACGCACGTTCACCCATTCAGCTGGTGTTGGAAGCTTTGAAGGGTTCCACCAATAGTGCTCCTGACACAAGTGGAAGCCGTACTCTTCGACCAACATTACAAGAAGTTTGAAGTGGTAGAGGCTGCGCGTCGGGTGCCCGGGCTTCCAAGCGCCTCCAATATCTATTACCAAGCTTCCGCTGTCCTTCAGGACGCGATGAAATCCCTCCGCGAATGGCCGGAACCAGTCACAATACTGGTCGGCATCCTCGTTCCCGTAACTCTTCTTGCGAACAAGACCAAAAGGCGGACTGGTCATAATCAGATCAACGCTGTTCGGCTTCGCCTTGCCGAAGAGGTACCCCCGACTATCACCCCACAGGATCTCCCCATTGTCCGTGGTGAGGAAGGGCTGCACAAGGGACTTGGGATATGCGCGTGCGTTCGTTTCGATCGCACTTGCCCGATCGCTTTCCTTGCCTAGCTGCTCAGCGTGCAAAAAGCGGATGTACTCGCTGATGTTCTTATATCCTCTCGTCGCCGCAGCCTTCTCGAACGCCGCGCGTTCCTCCTCCGTCAACCGGATGTTAGTGAATATTGTTCTTGGATTCTCTGCTCTTGGTCTTGCCATCAGTGTCTTCCCGCGTATCACACAACCACCTTATCTCTGGCGTTTCCGTAACACAACAAACAAGAGGTTAAAATGTGGCACAAAAACCTGGTGCCACTTAGCTCTGACTTTCGCTGGAGGCGCCTTTCCGCTATGTGGGATCGCTCTGGCCACTCGATCAGTGCTTTCGACACGGACGCGGTCGCGGCGACTTGCGACACCTTCCATGTCCCATGGATAGAGTCACACGCCTGCGCGGTCCGTAGTGATCGATCACGCCGCTGCTGTGTCGTCCGCGTCGTCTTCCGTGATGCCGCTTCTCACTTCCTGAGCGGCGACCATCGTGGCAATGACCGCAAGCCGGGCCCGCTCTTGGCGTCCCATCTCCTCGGCGGCGTCCTCGGGCAAGTCCGTCGCATTCTCGGCTTGTGTTTCCTGGTACATTAGGAGAGAGTGAACGGCGAGCCACATCTCGTAGCGGGCTCGGAAGGATGCCGCCAACGCCTCGTTCTGCTGCTCAAAACGCCGCACCTCGGTGGCGAATCGCGGGAACGCTTGAGAGTAGTAAACGTAAAGTTTACCCTCGTTCATCACGAAGTTGCTCGAGTGGCGGGCCACCTGCGTGTCCTCCGCGTCTTCGCAGATATACTCCCAATCGTCGTCCTCAGGGCCGGGCACCGCGATCACCTCAAAATCGGGGAGCGTGCTGCGTCGCTCCTGCTCCTTCGGCTCGGGCTGCTCGACTATGCCGTACTCCCGCTCGTCGCTAAGGGCGGGCAGGCCCTTCCGGTAGAGTTCCACCCGGAGCGAGCCAGTCGAGCCGACGACGACGCTTTCCAAGCACTCTACCCCTATACGCATCCGTCCGCCCTTGAGAGGGCTCGTGCCGAAAACGCGGAGGTCGTCGCCCACGGCAATGTTCAAGCGAGACATGCTGGGATCGTCGGGGTCGTGGTAGTCGGAATTGGCATCTGTTTCGACCCGAACGTACCGACGCTGACCGGCGTAGAACGGCATCTCCCTTTCGTCGTCCCAAATGATCCGGATGAAAGTCGGCGGATCCCTCGGCTCAATCGGGAGCGGCTTGACGCGCGGCGGGCGGGGTTTCACTTCCCGGTCGCCGTCTTTGGAATCCTTGGTTCCACCCACAGGCTCTAGCGCCGCGCCAGCGATGCGAAGTAGATTGGCAACTTGACGGCGCATATTCTTCTGGGCGTCCTCGTCCTTCTCCTTGAGGCTCTGCTCGCGAGCCTGCTCGTTGAGCCGAATGAGCTCGTCGTCCGCCTTGAGGGCGCGGATCAACTCGGCCCTAATACGCTCCAGCATGAAGCCCTCGCGAGACTGCTCGCGGGTGCTTGAGAAGAGCAAGCGCTTCGCGTTTGCGGAGAGACGGTCGCAATTCACGTGGCAGATCATCCGGCCCTGAGTCTGAAGGAACGGGAGGTCGGCCCCGTCCTTTGCGTCCTTGATGATGCGTCCAGTAATCTCACCTTGGTTCTGGCCGTTGTGGGTTAGGATGACTGGCTTCGTAGCGTCCACGAAGTTCTCGGCGGGCTTCGTCCGCTTCTTGCCCTTCGTCGCGTTGGGACGGGCGAGCACCCAGTATTCAATACCGATAGAGCCGTAGTCTCCGAGGTCCACGTTGAACATGGGGACGTGGTGGTCGAGCGAGGGCCCCTTTGAGTCCTCGTCCCCCTCGTCCACCGCACCGTTGAGAGCATTTCTGGCGCCCTTGATGGTGCGGTTCCAGTTGTGGACGCGGTTTTCAAATCGGATGGCCGAGACAGGATCGAACATGATCCGACCGAGGATGCCGTACACGCTCTTGGACCCCAGGGCGGAGGTGTAGCCAGTCAGGTCGTAACCGAAGTGGCGGACGACGGTCCCGCGCACAATGTCGCCCTCGGCCGCCGGGACCTCCAGGGGCGCATCATCCTTGACTAGGTACACGTACCGACCGGTCTTGAAGTCCTCGGCTGGGAGGTCCTCATACCGCACCAGAGTGAAACCCACGCGGTCTGAACCGTGGCGCCGCGAAACGATCACGGCGAATTTGCAAAAGGCGAAGGTGCTGGAGCCGCCCTGTCCGTAAGTCCCCGCAAGGTAGTGCTTCTGGATCTTGTTGCTCTCGTTCAGGCTCAGGATCGTGCCTTCTAGCCGGTCGGGCTCGATACCGATCCCCTCGTCGATGACCGTCAGCAGACGGGACTGGGTGCCCTCGCCGGGCTCCAGACGCACGACCGCCCGCGCCGCGAGGTCCTGGCGGTGCTTGTTGGACAGTGCCGACAGGCCTTCCTTCCCCGGGACTCCGAGCCAAGCACTCCCAGCCTCACGGGGCGAGCGGCAGGTCGGCGTGCCACCATGCTTTTCGTGCTCTAGTTCGAGGAGGGCGTCGAGCATGTTGGTCACGCGCTCGATCATCGAGCGCCCCGCGTCGGACGCGACCTCGATTGCACCCCGGTTGTTGGGGCGGTGGCCAACGGGCTGGAATCCCGCACCGGGGTTCGTGGAGACGTACGTGGAGAGGGCTGTCTCGACCTGCTGGGTGTTCGTCGCTTCCAGGAGGGCGGTGAGGAGATCGCGTTCGTCCATGATTCTCTCCCGCCTCAGAACTTGAACTTGGCGCTTGCCTTGCCCTTGGGCGAGGCGAAGCGGGCCTCCACCTCGGAAACGGCATCCTTTAGGGCTTTGACGACCTTCCGAACTTCCGCCTCATCCCACTCATAGAGCGAACGATTCGAGAGATTTCCGATCCGCCCGATCGAATCAATAGCCTTGTTGGCCCTGCTTTCAGCCAGGTCACGGAACTTCTGGTGCCTGGTGCTCAGACCGCGTGCTTCGTGGTTGTTTCCATCCATGTTTGGCTCCTTGCGATAGCTAATCTGTCGCATATGTGACGTTCTGACCGCCATGATGCTGCGCATAGAGTCGTATCTTGTCAATTATTTTGATAAAATATTCGACGAATATGTGACAGAAAAATGCAATCAAGACATTTCAAAATTTGCGTGTCTATCGCAAAATATGTCGTCGATCATGTTTCACAGAAGTGTATTGATATTTACGTAAAGCACTGTTTGGATGAATAAAAATTGAGAAACGGGCCGTGTGCCGAGTGTTTGACCCTGGGGCTACACAACAGACGTGATTCAGGGATTTTAGTACCGGATTTCCCCAAAGTAGCGGTAAGGAGTTGCAATTTTTCAATGGCTTACGCATGGTTCCTGAATTGTGTTTTTAGTGTTTCCAACAGCTTAGCGGCCATTTCTGTTCTTGCGCCCGCCAGCATGAGCCAGCCGACCATATTCCTCGATCTCGAACCTGATCCGGCCGTTAGTGTTGATGTGCCGATGGGCGACTGGAGCGATATGCGTCAGGTGCGGTTCAGCCAAGCTACCGGCAGGAGACGTTTCGATGACCGTCTGTATCGCGCGGGTGTTTCGCGCCATTGCGATGTTGGTGAGCAGCGTAAGTGCGCCGGACATCGCGGTCGCCAGAAAGGGCAAAGGTGCACAATTTTTACATCGCCCGCGACAAGATCATCGCGCCGCTACCGTGGCAGACTTTTGCACCGCCGTTCTCATTGGGGATCGGCGCGTGGGTTGCCTTCTACAACCATCGGCGCCAGCACTGCGTCCATGGCGACAAAACACCGAGCAAGGTATATCAAGACAGGCTATCAGCCTCCGGCCCGGGCTCACGCCCGGCCCTCCAACCAACAGTCTTGTGGCGTAACGAGCAACGGATGAAACCCGATCAGCGGAGCCGGACTGTAGCTTAAACAGACACTGAATCTGTCCAACCGACGGGGAGTAGCTCACTTTGATCGGGATCGGCACAATCATTTGGCTACGTCCGTCGTTCAATGTCGGCGATTAATCCGTCGTGGTCGCTCAGCTCCTTATCACCATGAAACCGAGACAGGCCAATGATCTGCCGTGGCGAGAGCATATTCGTGCCGCCGATATGACAAACGGTTTGCCGGTCGAGACCCGGAACCTGTCCTGAAGTCCAAATCGTCATTGTCGGAGAAAGTGCGTTAAGCAAAAGGTCATAGGACGTTTTCGGTGCGCGTGTCCTCGGGACACGCTGGTTCACGTCGCCTACGAGGATGGTCGGAACCGAGTAGTCGATCTCTGCCAAAACAATGCGGAGCGCGACCAGATAGGCGTTATGTTCCTGCCACTGTTTCCGATCGCAGCGACCACTCGTGACGTGAGCATGGGACCATGGAACGCAGACCCCCATCACACGCAGAGGCCCTAAGGATGTCAGCGTGATGCCGCATATGAAACGGCCGCCGGGCATGTCGGGGGACCCAAGCTCGTCGACCTCTAGACAAGGTTCTCGGCTCCATAGGGCTACTTTGTGACGACCGTCTTGCTGTGGATAACCGTAGTCTGGGTGGCTGGTGATTGGATGCCAAGTTTTCGGCAGGCTGTCAGTGTGTCCCTCGGCTATGCAGATTACCTCAGGTTTATGGGCAAGCAACTGTCCGATCATGGTCGCCGCAGCAGAAGTGCTCGGGCGTTTCCAGGCGATGTTCCAGCACGCGATTATCATGAGGCAGGCTCGATCGCTGTCATAGGCGTTGTCACGAACTCGGGGTCGGTACAAACACGTCCAACTGATCCTCTGATGGTCACGCCGCCTCGGTCGCGGCTTGCCATTGAGCGAACGCTTCGCCGCGCAAGGTCCTAAGGGTGCTGCGGGAGATCAGATGGCGCTGGATGTTGAAGGTGTTGTAGATGGCGGCGTGAACGGAAAGGAAGCGCTGGGTGGCTCCCGGTTTCTTGAATCCGATCCACGATCGTTCCCTTAGGCGCGTTGGTTGGTGGGAATTTTCGGCTCGATTGTTGAGGCGGCCGCCGGTGACATGACGGTCAGCCATGCCGATCTCGCGAAGTGCAGCCTCGTATGACCGGAGCTTGTCAGTCACGATCGCCGTCGGTGCAAAGCCCTGCTTCCGGAGGAGGCTGCGCATCAGCTTCAAAGCAGCACGTTTGTCGCGCCGGCGCTGCACAAGGATCTCCAACACCTTGCCCTCGGCGTCGACCGCCCGCCAGAGATACCTCATCCGGCTGCCGCTGGAGACGAACATTTCGTCCAGGTGCCAGATATCACTTGGTTGCGGCCGCACCGCACGGAGCCGATGGGCGTAGGCCGGCCCGAACCTAGCCACCCAACGCCGGGCCGTCTTATAGCTGACGTCGAGGCCTCGTTCCGCTAGGAGGTCCTCAACATCGTGCAAGCTGAGATTGAAGCGCAAGTACAGCCACACGACGTGTTGGACGATCGCAAGCGGATAGTGCAAGCGGGCGTATGAGATCGGATTCATATGGCGAGGCTATCGCTGACGACCGATATTGGCCATACGTCGATGTGACAGAGCCTATCCGACGGCTCCGAAGGTTGGCGGGCCTTTCAGCTACCTACTTAAACCGATTTTTGTGCGATAGCGGATTCGGCAAGGCGATCAGGACGCTTTCGGGTTCAGCGGTCTCGTTTGCGGTTTAGAAGATCCGTGGATTAGACGAAGGCCAAGCTGTTCATGGATTGCGAAGAACGATTGTACGTTCCGCTTCAAGATATATTCCGCCCGCAATCCTTCCGTAGGTCTTTCCTTCAGGGTCTCCTGAGTTTCGTGCGGCGACGTACCATTTGAGGAACGGTTCGATCCTGGTCATTAGAAGATTTGCCCGCTCGAAGTTAAAATCCGAGCCCGCATACCCTATCCGCTGAAGAGCCAGATGACCCTCTTCGTATGCTTCGAGCGTGTCTCTGTTTGGGCTCTCTTCAGGATGTGTCGGCCGCGGTGGCCTCTCCTCCTCATTCCATTCCACGGAATAGTCAGCGAAGAAAATCGGAAGCCGTCCGTTCTCTGCAGCACCAAGCATATCGACGAACCAGCCCGCGTATTCGCGATCCTGTCCACTTCCGGAGGACACGATTCTCGGAAACCTCTCGACGAAGAGCTGGGCCAGCTGACGGGCATTCTTGCCCGGGCCGTCCGTCCACCCAAAGTATCTGTCACCGTCGCTCGTTGAGTAATCAGCAACCAGCTCGCCCCAGTCTATCGGCTCTGAACTTGGCCAGGAAACATTGGAGGCCGGTGTGATGTGACATCGCCAGTGGGTTCCTAACGGATGTCTTCCGGGATAGATCCTGATCTTCTGATACCCGGCCTTGTGGAGTTCATGGACCATTGAGAGCACACGAAGAGCGCGACGCTCCAGTTGGTGCTCTGGTGGTTTCTGGGAAATTCTACGGCTCATCAGTTCGGACCTCTAAAATGCTGTTCGATTCAGTTTGTCCCAGTCTCAGCCGCGATAAGCCTGTTTCCGGAACGATTTTGCCGTTTAAAGCCGTTACTTAGACTTTCCCCTTTGTCGTGAGGCTCGATTGGCGGCTTTTGAAAGACCTTCAGAGCCTAACGTCACAGCTCTCCGGATGGCCGCAACCCGGTGTCGGATCCGGTTGTCAGTCTCTGGGGAACCTGAACCCAGCTGACACGTCAGCTTCCCTATCTCCTTATGTCGGCCTTCGAAATGCCAACCTTCCGCTCGGTCGACTGGTTCAACAATCACCGCCTGTTCGGCCCCATCGGGCACACCCAGCCCGCAGAAGCCGAAGCCACCTACTATGCAGCAAGATAGACCCTCGATATGATCGCATGAATCAAATGAAACCGCCTCCAGAAAACCCGGGACGGTTCACAAAAATGCCTGAGTTTGGCTTCATTCCGGCCAGTATGATTGGGGTGTAGGTTCCAATGATCGACAAAGACCCACTTTTGGATTTGCTTGAGTATATTGATGGAGACGACCTCAAACAGCGTGCCGAATTCAAGGGACATCCGGCTTATCTCAGGGCCGTTGCACTCGCAGCTTCATGTTATGAATATGAAAGCACTTTAAACGAAGCACCGGATGGCACGTTCAAGACGGCAACAGATATAGTAGTTCAGTTCGCAAATGAGTTGGTTGCGTCTCTTCCAGGAGACTTGAAAAGCCAAGAACTACTAATCAATTTCGAACTTGCCGGAAGGTTTGCTGATATCGTTGGCATGAAATTGATGCCACTGCCGAGAGATGAAGTTCCAGTTGCAAAGTCGCCGAGTACCGCCGCGGATAAAGCGATCAACAAGTTTCCACTCTGGAAATGGCCTGATACCGAACCTCCTAACCCCAACGGAGGGGGTTTTGATCCGGATTTTTGGTATACTCAATCGGCATTGAAAATGTTGGGTTACACGACAGGAGCCAAGGGCATGTCGGACGCGGAACGCAGGAGTTTTTTGAAACAGTTCCTCGACTCTCGTCTTCCCCCGGCCGTCGAGGCGGTCTACGGAAACGAATACGGAGAGCCCGGGTCGACCAATCGGTTGAGGAAAATGTCTAACGTAATCGCGTCCAACTGCCGAAACTTCAAGCTAAATGATGGGACTAAGTACCAAATCGCTATTAGCCACTGGGAACGTGACCTCGAGTATCTCCGGACGCAGTTCTACGAGGGGCGCGGGCTTCGTTTCCAACCGTGGCCGTCTACAGATATATGAACCAGCGTTGGGTCCGGCTTCATCTCTGGTCCAGTTTTTATGCAACTTTCCTGCTTGGCTGATGGTACGGCAATCGCGCTGGGTCAGTTTCTCAAGTTTCCAAGCTTGTTCGGTATAGGTGGTATCGAGCCCCCGCAACCATCAAGACCCTACACACGCCGCCTCCACCAGAGGCGGCGTTTTGCGTTTGTGCCTCGGACATCGCCGCGTAGTCGAGGATCGATGCTAGAGCACCCACGAGCAGGACCTGCGGCGCGCCGCGCCTGTCGCCAGCGGATACCTCGATACGATCGATCATCGAGCGAATGATCTCCATGGCCTGCGGACGAGAGCCTTCGTCGGTGAGCAGGCTCTGAAGCTGTTCGACCTTGCTCCGGTATAGATCCGCGACATTGGGATGGATGGTGACTTCTGTGAGACCTTGTGTGCTCTGCATGAACCACACCAGGGAATAGCTTAATCAAGCCGCAAAACTGTCCGAACAATGGGGACCACCTCTGATCAGCAGGACCGATCCGTAGCTTGAACAGACATTGATTCCGTCCAATCGATGGGGAGTAGCTCGGTCAGGCTCAGGTCGCTTGGACAGGAAAAAGGATTGTGACCGTCGTGCCGCGATTGACCGCGCTGGCTATGTCCAAACGCCCGCCGTGCAGATCCATGTACCGTTGCACCAGGGAAAGCCCCAAACCTACACCTTCGTACACGCGGTCATAGCTGGCATTGAGCTGTTCGAATGGTTGGAGCGCTTTTGCGATCTGGTTCTCTTTCATGCCAATGCCGTTATCCGATACGGCGAAGCCGGACATCCCGCCACTGCCGACGACATGCCGAACCGTCACCCTGCCACCCGCGTTAGAGAATTTGACCGCGTTGCCAATCAGATTGAGGAGTATTTGGCGAAGGAGCCGCTCATCAGCATGAACAAATGGCGCATCGCCGAGAACCTCGTTCACAAGGGAAATGCCTGACGACGCAGCACGCTCCTGGAAAAAGCGGAGGCAACTCTCGGTAACCCTGCGCGGTGGTAGCGGCTCCGGCGATACGCTGATCTGACCGGTGTCGATCTTTGCCAAATCAAGGATGTCGTTTATCACGGCAAGAAGATGTTGACCGCTGTCGTTGATGTAGCCCGCGTATTCGGCATAGATGTCGCGTAATTCGCCGAAACGCCTTTGTACAAGCAGATCTGAGAAGCCGATCACCGCATTTAGCGGCGTCCGAAGCTCGTGACTGATATTCGCCAAGAACATCGTTTTCGCTTGGTTGGCCGCCTCGGCCCGAGCCTTCGCAGATCGGAGTTCTTCAAGGACACGATTGCGGTCGGTTACATCCGTATAGGTGGTTACGAAACCGCCCCAAGGGAGAGGACGGCCCCGGATCTCGATCACCGTGCCGTCCGGTCGGGTCCTTTCGAAGTCATGCGGCTCGAACCGCGCTGCTTGGGCCATCCTTTCTGCGACGAGTGTGTCGACGTCGCCCGGGCCGTATTCGCCGCGCTTTGCGTTGAAGCGGACGAACGCCTCGAACGGGTCGCCCGGGGAGAACTGCTCCGACGGGAATTCCAAGAGTTCCAGGAAACGGTCGTTGAAGGCCATCGCAATCATGTTTGCGTCGACGGCGCTTATTCCCTGGGCAATGTGCTGGAACGTGGCCTCCAGTAGGCCCTGCTTGACCCCAGCCTCGTGCCGAGCTTCGACGGCTTCCGTGATGTCGGATCCGGTGCCGCGATAGCCTTTGAATCCGCCGTGCTCGCCGAAGACCGGTTTCCCGTTGATGCGAAAATGCCTTTCCCTGCCATCCGGCAGCTGGAAAACATACTCGAAATCCCGAAACGCCCGGCGCGCGGCCAAGTCCTCTTCGTGGAGGCCCCAGTTGTCGGTATCATCGATGGCCGCGTTCTGCCGGCGACGTTGCCCCAAGAAAACATCTGTCGAGACGCCGACAACTTGTTCAAGGCGAGGGGATATGAATGTGAACCTATGGTTTGAATCGGTTTCCCAGACCCAGTCGGCGGCAACTTCGACGATATCCTCCAGCCGCCTCTCGCGATCGCGGACCGCGCGATCCGCTCTCGCCAGTTTTCGCCGGGCCGCCACTCCGAGCCGCCAGATCAGCAACGCCAGAAGTAAACCGAGTATCGCCAAGCTCGCGAACAAGACTGTTCTCAGATTGCGCGCGACGGCTCCCATCTGGAGCGTAAACCGGTTTTCTAGCGCAAGTACCTCATTGCTGATTCTGTCGATCTCACGCATCAGACGCAATCTGGTCTCAAGCTTGGACGGCTTGGCCCTGACCGACGCCAGCAGTTGATCTGCAAGGGCATCAATCTCGTCGATCTTTCTGTCGGCGCTGCGCCACGTTTCTTGAGCCGGTGCGAAGATGGGCGTTGTTTTGAATGTGCGATACAACCAAGCGATACCGGCAACGTCATCCGGGTGATTGTTGCCCTCTATTAGAAACGGGTAGCTGTTTCCGACCGGCAGGTCCGCTGAGTTGAGGATTTCTCGAGCGATGCCGACACTGAGGGTTGGGTGAATCCGTCGCCGATATTCAGTGAAGTAAGACTCATCCTCGGTCCAAGCCAGGTGGTCGAGTGCGCTGACAGCGCTTAGATGACCTTTTGCGTAATGCGTTGCTCCATTGCCATAACTTCGAATAATATCAATGAAATAAGCGCCAAATATTCCTGCGGAAACAATAACTACAATAATCAGGATCGTGATTCGGGAAATCAGAACGGTTGGATTTTTATATATATTTTTCATTTGTTTTATCAGTACTCGATAAAGACCGGAAGGCCAAACCTCTAAGTTTGAGATATCCAATATGTATAGTGAAAATTCTGCAACCAAAACCCCTTGCTCAGTGGAACCGGCAACGACTGCGCCAGAAGGGTCGGCGGCAGCGACATGGTCGCCGGCGGCGAGGGCGTGAACGAGGCTGTTCGGCGGGACCGACAGTGATGCGGTCTACGGCAACCAGGGCACCGACACAGGCCATCTTCACAAAAGGCACGAACACCTTCCCGGATTTGCTCGTCAGTCGCATCCATATCAACGAGATTTCGGCTGACTGGCCTGCGCCCCAGGTTTTTCCGGCCTGTCAGATTGCAGGATATCCATCAGCCTTTCCTCAAAGGGAAAAGGCAGCGGAGGTCCAATAAAAGAACCTGTCGCGGGAACCGCACGCTGCTCCGACCAGCGCCTCAGTTCGGTAATCTCCTCGGCCCTGGTAACCGACAGAGGCCGTGTCGCCAGCACTGCCATTTCGAGATGCTTCTGCTCCAGGCGCGGGTCCCGGCCCAGTTCATCCGCTTCTGAAAACGCTGCGATCAGGGCCTCCCGCACCAGAGCTTCGATTTCGGCGCCGCTGAAGCCGCCTTCACCGGAAGCTTCATCCTGTCCGGTCAACGCAGTCAGCTTTTCGATATCGTAGCCGTCCGGATCGTGCCCCATCCTTGTCAGGTGAATCTTGAAGATTTCCAAGCGCTCTTCAGCATTGGGAAGATCAATGAAAAACACCTCATCAAACCGCCCCTTGCGCAGGATTTCAGGCGGCAGAAGAACAGTCTCGTTGGCGGTTGCAATCACGAATACCGGCGCAGTCTTCTCCTGCAGCCATGTCAGGAAGGTTGCCAGCACGCGCAGGGATACACCGCTGTCCCCGACATGCCCACGATTACGCGGCAATCCCTTTTCGATCTCATCGATCCACAACACGCAGGGCGCGACCGCCTCGCAGATCGAAATTGCATGCCGGATATGCTGCTCCGACGCGCCGACGAGAGACGCATAGACGCGCCCCATATCAAGCTTGATGAGCGGGATTCCCCAAGACGTTGATGTGCATTTGGCCGCGAGCGACTTGCCGCAACCGGGGACCCCTGTCAGCAAAACCCCCTTAGGTGCCGAGATCCCGAAGGCCTGCCCTTTCTCACTCGATGCAAGGGCACGTTTCTGACCGGGGTCCAATAGGTGGTCCAGTTTCAGAGTTAGAGTCTGGCCACGCTGGCCGCATTGTTGCGACCGGTGGTTAGACCGTATCCGATAGGTGGTTTTGTGGGCAAGAAGGCTTCGGGAGCCGGTGGTCGATAACCCCGCCGAGGCAGCGCAGAAGGATGGCGACGCCCGGTGAACCCTGAAGATCTGCGGCACTTGCCGCTTGATCAACGACCGACAGGCCAACTTCCAAACTCGCCGAGTTAACGTAACAACAGCGCTTAAACCGCTTTTGCTCTGAACAAATAAAAATGTTAGCCGTGCAGAACCCTGTATAATCGCGGTCAATAACCAGCTTTGAACGAGCGTCGTATGCCGCAAACTGAACAGGCGCGTCATTTTCTGGAGGTCTACAGAAACCTGCAGCGTTCTGCGGACGTACTGCCATTGAAAGCAGATCTCAGCGCAGAAGCGGTTCGGAATTGCATCGGCCATGTGTTCATCGTTGAACGCAAAACTGAAGGGTATCTATTTCGTCTTTTTGGGACCCAAATCGCTAACGTCACTGGACGGGACCATACGGGTCAATACCTGCATGAAGTTTTGCATGGGCAGGATCACGATCATGTCCAGGAACTCATGCGACGCTGCTTAGATGATCAAATTGGTATCCTCTCCGTAGAGCGATTGATTTACCCTGGCAAAGACTTCATTGAGGTAGAGATTTTTAGAACTCCATGGGCGGATAGCACAGGTGTGCCGAGGTTCATTGCAGGAACGTTCGCCCCGCTTCCATGGAATGAAAAGCAATCTCCAGGAAAGGTTCAGTCACAGCTAGATTATGAAGTCTTGCGGGATGTATCGAAACGTTTGGAAGTGCCACTAACGGCTCAGAAGCCATCATGACTGAGCGCCCTGACAGGGCCCTCGGTCGACCTCATTAAATGCTGGAACAGCTGTTCCAATGGGCTAGTTTGGAGTGCTAGGTGACACCCCGTTACTTTCGCGAGAAATGGTACGGAATCCCCGGGTCGGTTAAGGAGCGGTGAGGGGACGTTCGCCGGCCAGATCGAGATGTCGAGTGCCGACGTGGTCACCACTGTACGTCCGCTTTGGGTGGGAAGCGGACGGCACTCGCCCGTCACTCTAAAAACGATTTTATTGCCTGCCATCCATTGGAGGTCGGCTCAAATGACCGCTCCAAAACCGTAAAATGATCGGTTCCCGGAAGCTCAAAGAAGGTGCAGGTCAATCCGTGCAAGTCGGCATGCTTTGCATAGCTCCGGGACTGATCGATCCAGGCCTCGGGTTCGTCACCTCCAGCCCAAACAGCAAGACGCGGGGCGCCCAGTATCGGACGAGCGAGGCAGTCGTTCCGCTCAGCAACGTCCGCGTTGATCTGTGCTTGCTCGTTCACCGTCGGAATGCGCAGGACGACTTGAGGCTCGTATATGCCGCTGATAGCCACGACCCCACGGACACTATCCGCAGGACAACCGTTTTCATCAGCCGCGGCATTCAAAACCCGTGCGGCCAGGTGAGCGCCTGCGGAATGGCCGATTAGAATTGTTTGGTTTGGATCAGTCCCCCAACCCGCCGCGTGAGCATTGCAATGGCGGATTCCCTGTATGACCTGTTGGCTCATATCATCCAGAGTGATGTCTGGGCAGAGATCATAGTTGAGGTTAACGACAACTGCCCCTGCATCGATCAAAGGGGGCACAACGAAGCTGTGATCGCTCTTGTCTAAGGCCCGCCAGTAGCCGCCATGAATGAATATGACGAGTGGGCGGCCCTGCACGTCTCCGTGAGGCCGGTATAGATCGTATGTTTGCTTTACGCCGGGCCCGTATCTCAGATCTTCTTGGGCCTCGCATCGGTTTGCCAAAAGCGCGCGCGCTTCAGCGGACCTGGTCGCATATCGAATGAGGCTGCCTGCGGCATTGGAACTGGCGATCCGGGGATTGAAACTCGCCTCGAGCGTCTCGTCCGACATTTCGTGCCAATGAGTCGTCATAAAAAGGTCTCCAAGCCCAGTTCCCCGGACAATACCTGTAATTGCCCTGATATGTCCTTACGGATTGCCTCCCGGCCGTACATGGCCGTGCCGAATTGATATGGGCGTGGGCGCGTCTATGATCATGCGGTTCGTCGCCGCCCAGAGCCTCTGTACTGATAGAGTTAGGAGCCGTCTCATGACCTGGTCCATTGTTGTGCGCGACCAGTCTACCGGAAAATTCGGCATCGCCATCGCCTCGCGCGTGATTGCGGTGGGCGCTATGTGCCCGATGTTCCGCGATGGTGCAGGCGCGCTGTCGTCCCAGTCCTATACCAGCCCGGTTGCCGGTCACAGGATGCTCACCGCCCTCGCTGAGGGCCGCGAACCTGAGGCGGCTATGGACGGCGCGCTTGACGGCGACAATGGCCGCATGTGGCGTCAGATTCATGGAATCGATGTCACCGGAAGGCCCTTCGCCCATACCGGCGAGAGCTGTATTGACTGGTGCGGGCATTGGACAGGAGAAGCTGTTTCAGTTGCCGGAAACATGCTGGCGGGACCTCAGGTGCTTGAGGCGACGGTGGCAGCCTGGACCGACGGCTACGGCCGGCCTTTTGCCGACCGGCTGCTCTCGGCCCTGGATGCAGGCCAGGAGGCGGGCGGCGATAAGCGGGGACGACAATCAGCGGCCCTTATCGTACGCGGAACCGACGTTCATGCAGCGGTTGATCTGCGCGTTGACGAGCACTCTGACCCGGTCGCTGAACTGCGCCGGATCTTCGACCGATTCTGGGAGGAGCGACGACCCTATCTGGCAACCCTGCCAACCCGAGAAAATCCAAGCGGTATTTACGACCCAGACGAACGCGAAGCCTTCATCGCGGCATGGAAGACGCAGGAGGTCAAACCATAGCGGCCCTGGATCGGCTTCATACACGTCGACTTGCCAGAACTCTGTGACGCGGGTCCATGAGGTAGCGCTAGAGTTCTGTCCGCCATAAACCGTGTCAGCTTTTTGGCCCCGGATGACGGTGTCGTTGGCCCGCTTGCCAGATAGGCTCGCCAACCATGGAAACCATCTCCAAGGCTTTCACCGATTGGGGTCGCCGTATTCATGACCATCAATCACATAAACCGTTCGCGCACACCCATGGGACGAGGCAGCCCTAAGATGCCGCCCCAATCCTGCGCGACCAATGTGATGTTCCGCAGGTCCAGCGTCCCGATGAAGGCAATCATCATCATGGCGCGATGGAAACGAAAGCCATAGACCTCGTCATCCACAGGCTTGTCGGTCCTGCCGAAACCCAACCAGTCAGGCGCGACCACCCTTGCACCGGAACTCATGAACAGAGGGATCATCCGACGATCAAGGTAACGACCTGCTCCCCGTCCCATCCTCCACCCAGCCGTCAGCATCCAGGGGGAGCCAGACGAGCAACGGCTCCACCAGGAAGTCAACGGTGTGGACGACAACACTGTCCGCCTCGATCAGGACGATATTGTAGTTCGGCGCGATGGGGCCGGTGCCTGCGGTGTTCCGGCCGTCCAATGCGGATGCGTTCGGGTGGTTGGTCGACCGGGGGGCGGAGAAGGGGATGCCATGGACCGCACCCGACAGGCTGAAATGGCAATGTCCGAAAAAAATATGTCGTACCGTCTCACGATACGTCCGCAGGATGCTCCGAAACGCCGCACCGTCGACCAGCCCGATCTCGTCCGCCGACCGATCGCCGACGGCGCAGGGATGGTGATGCATGACGAGATAGACAAAAACACCCTCGGCGCGTGCCCGATCCAGCTCCGATATGAGCCAGGCTTGCCGGTCGGCCCCGTAGCCCCCGGAATGGGTTCCCTCAATCTTGGTATCCAGAAACAGAAACCGTCCCTGGTTCGTATCTACGGCGTATTGCACATGGCCATGCACATCGACAGGAACCTGCGGGAAGACCGACCGGAAGGCCTGACGGTCGTCATGATTTCCGATGATCAGTTTGGGCGCTAGCGCTGTGTCGGCGAGCAGCGCCTTGAGCGCTTTATAGGAGTCTTTGTGTCCGTAGTGCGTCAGGTCGCCGGAGATGATGACGAGATCCGCATCCGCGTGCTCGGCCTCAACATGTGCCCAACACGCCTTGAAGTTTTCCACCGGGTCCTGGCCGAGGATTTCCTGGTCGTGGATGTGAATGTCGGACAGGTGGACGAGCTTCATTGATTTGTCTCCGGGTGAATGCTGGACGCGGTGAGCATAGGTCAGCGGTCAATTGTGCTGTCCGCGAGACTTCCGGTTGGGCCCCTCCCAGCGGCCGGATCCTAGGTGCGAACGGCAACGATAATGGGACGTATTTCTTTCAGTTTTGAGACGATGTGATGTCTCGAGAAAATGTTCGTATGAATGTTCACTTGAACGTCACGTAACCATGACGTGACTGTCACGACCGTTGGTTACCTCTCTGCCGGAACGGCGCGTCGCGTCGGTCAGAAGCATTGGGGGACGCGGATCATGCACCTGACCACGGAGCGGCAGGCGGAGATTGCGGAACGGGTTCGGGAAAGCGGGTTTCAATCCGTCGCCGATCTCGCCCAGCATTTTCAGGTCACCCCGCAGACCATTCGGCGGGATATCCACGAGCTCAGCGAGGTCGGCGTCCTCAAGCGGCGGCATGGGGGGGTGGAGCTTCCGGTTCCCACGGAGAATCTCGGCTTCGAGGAGCGTCAGACCCTCAACTTCGCGGCGAAGGAGCGGATCGCCAGGGTGGTCGAAACCCATATCCCTCAGGGCGCGAGCCTGGCGATCAGCATCGGCACGACGCCGGCCCTGACCGTTCGGCATCTGGCGCGCCACCGGGGGCTGACCATCGTTACCAACAATCTGATGGCGGCATTGAATGCCTGTGCCCTGCCAGGGGTCGATGTCCATGTGCCCGGGGGCGCGGTCCGCCCCGGCGCGCGGGATATCCTCGGTCCGGAAGTCGAGGCCTTCTTCGAGCGTTTCAAGGTGGATATCGGCCTCTACGGGGTCGGCGGCGTCGATGATGCCGGCGAGCTCCTCGACTTCAGCCGCGAGGAGGTCCAGGTCCGGGAGACTATCCGACGGAACAGCCGCCGCGTCTTCCTCGTGCTCGACTCGACCAAGTTCGGACGGGCCGCTCATGTTCGTGGCGGCTGGATTGCCGACGCGGACATGGTGTTCTGCGATCGCGAACCTCCGGCTCAAATTCTCTCGGCGATCGAAGAGGCGGGCGGAACATTTGTTTTGTGTTCGGGGAGCCCGGGGCAATGAGCGCGGGCGTGGAAATCGAGGTGCGGAATCTGCGCAAGGCGTGGGCCGATTCCGTCGCGGTCGACGG
>JANSYC010000159.1 GCA_024742605.1 Alphaproteobacteria bacterium
AAACCCTCTCATTTTACGCGTTTCCGGCCGAGTAGACGGAGGGGAAGGCTATTTCACCTTTGGATCGATCACCTTGATCACGCTGGAGGAATCGAGATCACCATGACCGTTCTCGATGAGCATCTGAAACGCCGCCGTTGCAGCAGCTCCCAACGGGGTGGAGGACCCGGCCGCCTGGGCTGCCGCTTGCGAGAGCCGCAGATCCTTCAGCATCAGTTTCGCCATGAATCCCGGCTTGAAATTGTTGCTCGATGGAGATGTCGGAACCACACCGGGCATGGGGTTCGAGTGTTCGAAGTAGGTCGAATTTCCGCTTGAAGTCGAAATGACATTGTAAAGAATTTCCGGCGAAACCCCGAGACGTTGCCCAAGAACCATAGCCTCCGAAGTGGCCAACGCATTAATCCCAGCCAGCATGTTGTTGCAGATTTTGGTCGCCTGCCCCTGGCCCGCCGCGCCGCAGTGGACGATGTTCTTACCCATGCCCTGAAGGATCGGCTTGGCTTTCGCGAAGGTCGATGCCTCTCCCCCACACATGAACGTCAAAGTCGCAGCATCCGCGCCGACCGTTCCACCGGAAACCGGTGCATCCACCATCTCAAACCCGGCGTCTTTGGCCGCGGATGCAGTGGCTTTGGCCGAGTCCACGTCGATTGTGGAAGAATCAATAAACACAGTTCCCGGATCTGCCGCTGCGATGACGCCGTCATTCATAAAGACCTCACGGACATTGGCGCCGACCGGAAGCATGCTGATGACGAAGTCGACACCGGACGCAGCGTCCTTGACGGAGTCAGCTGCTGTCGCACCGGACTGGACAACAAAATTCATCGCCTCTTCCGATAGATCAAAAACCTTCAAACTATGCCCTGCCGTGATCAAATTCCGGGCCATCAGCCCGCCCATATTGCCCAATCCGATGAACCCGATACGCGCCATGACACTCCCCCTTTTGTGCGTTTTTTATAAGCCATCACTTTATCTAGAGGCCGTCACAGGGACCTGTGCGGCCAATTCACCTGAACGGTAACCGGTCGACATACTCCCCGCCAAGTCGGCACCACCAAGTCGGCCCACCAAGTCTGCTTGCACGCCATTATGATCCGCCACTCTGTTCTCTGAGTGCGATCCCTGTACCGTCTTCGATACGATCGCCGGGGCGCAGCGCCACAATGTCACCGGCCACAAGCCCTTCGGTCACCTCCGCCATGCGATCGTTCATCAGCCCTATGCGGATGGCGCGGAGGGCCGCTTGTCCACCTGCGGCAGTGAATACGGCCCAGCTGTTCGCCTCACCGGCGGAGACCACACCCTCATCCTCCCGCAGCACCCGAAGAACATGGCCGGAGATCGGTGCGATCACATGTACGAAACACCCGTCCCTACCCTACAATTGCGGCGTCACGCGCTTGTTTCACGGTCATTTTGTCGTCTTTCGACAAAAAGATGTTAACGGTTCTGCCCGAAATGTTCCAGGTTTGGGTACTTTCTGCTTGTTCCCTTTCTGGGAACTGTTATATTCACCGCATGAGAATTATCGCCCGTCAGACGCTTGTGAACTTCTGGTCTCAGCCCAACCAAAGGGATGCCGAAGCGGATCTGACGGCGTGGTTCAATGCCGTGAACGGAAAGACCTGCGACTGGGCCACGCCAGCCGATGTGAAGGCTGCCTACCGCAACGCCAGCATCGTCAGGGACAATCGCGTCGCCTTCAACATTCACGGAAACACGTATCGGCTGGTGGTGAAGATCAACTATCCGCACCGGGTGGTCTACATCCGCTGGATTGGAACCCACGCCGCGTACGACAGGATTGACGTCACCACCGTGTGACCTCGAAAGGAGACAGTGATGGACATCCGTCCGATCAAGACCGAAGCCGATCACGCCGCTGCCCTGGAGCGGATCGAGATGCTTATGGATGCGGAGGCAGACACGCCGGAAGGTGATGAACTCGACGTTCTCGCCACCCTGGTCGAGGCCTACGAAGAGACGCACGCACCGATCGCCCCTGCCGACCCGTTGAGCGCCATCCGGCACGCCATGGCCGCTCAGGGATTCACCCAGGCTGATCTTAGCGTGCTGTTGAACTCCAGGTCGCGGGCCAGCGAATTTCTGAAGGGTGCTCGCGAGCTGTCCAAATCCGCCATGTGGCGCCTTCACTCCGAATGGGGTGTGCCGGCGGAATGCCTGATCGCCCCAAAGCGGGAGGACGAGGACCAAACGGCTAGAATGTAGGGGCTTTCGAGGGTTTGGATCGGGCTTGCCGATCGCGCCCCTCACCTCTCCTTGACCGAGCCAAACACCACCCCGCTGGCACTCTCCTCGACGGACTTCGCCAGATCCACATAGCGCAGCGCCGTCGCGGTCGAGCTCCACCCCCCGGCCTCCATCACCTTCTTGACGTCGCCGTTCGTGCGCGCCGCCACCTCGGTCGCCATGCCTCGGCGCAACGAGTGCCCTGCGATGCGCATCGGCTCGGGGCCATGCAGCCCCTCTTTGGTGATCCCCGCCTCCGCCGCGCGCTGCCGCAAAATGGTCCGCACACTCTCCGGATGCAGCGCTGTGACCCGCAGCCCTCCATTTGACTTAAACCCTCTGAACACCGGCCCCTCAACCAACCGCGCCAGCTTCAGCCAACCATCAAGGGCGGCCACCGGGCAGAGCGCTGAGCCGCTCGCCTTCGCAATCATCCGCTCCTTCGCCGCACTGTCGGACTCGGTCTTACCGCTGACCCGCAACACCAACCCGCCCCGTACCCGGCGGATATCGCCGACCTGCAGACCCACCAGCTCGGAGCGCCTGAGCGCGCCGGCATAGCCGATGAGGATCAGCGCCCGATCGCGAACCGCAACGGGACTGGAACTCCCCTCGAGCGGGCCAACCAGAACCTCCAGATCCGCAAACCTCAAAGCATCGACGGGCGACGCGTCCTTCAGCTCGGAATGCGTCCGCCCCATCCCCTTGATCACCGCTCCAATCAGCGGGTGCCCAAGATCGATCTTCCAGCCGAGCTTGCGAGCGTGATAGCGGACCGCCGCCAGCCGGGATTTCACGGTGGAGATTTTCGAACGTGGAACCCCCTCCCCCGATGGCACCAGGCTCGTCAGGAAGGCGACGATCTGCTCAGGGCCGTCCGGCTCCGGCAGGCAGCCCGCCCTACGGCACCAAGATAAATAAGCTTTCCAGCCGGCCTTGTAGGAGCGTTGAGTGTTCGGCGCATGCGCCGCCCGGATATAGGCCTCAGCATCCCGGATCTGCGCCGCCAGCTCAGGATTGGCGGCCAGGTCGAGCGGTTCTGTCGCAAAGTTTTCGTAACTAGAGTGTTTTTGCAGTGGCTTTACCTTTGAGGCTGGATGACGAGCGGTGGAGGTTGTGATGGTCGATTTCAAGGGAAGCCAATTTCCGAAGG
>JANSYC010000115.1 GCA_024742605.1 Alphaproteobacteria bacterium
GATCGAGATGATCGTCCGCACCGCCAACGGCCGGCATGTCGCCGCAGAGGCGCTGGGTCACAAGGAGTTCGTCATGACCAAGCTCTACCGCAGCGCCTGAGATCGAGAGACGAGCTTCGCGCGTGCGAAATCCGACCCCGTTCCGGCGTCCGCCGGGGCGGGGCTTCTGATTCAGTGCCCAGCAGAAGGTCCTTGTAGCCGCTCGCCGCCATATCGTATCGGTGCGGTACTCGGGTTCCGTGCCGCTGTATCGGCCGATGGAGCGCACCTGCGGTCCAAAGCCGGGGAGCACCTCATAGGCTCGGGCATCGCTATGCCTCGCAGGAACCCCGCCGCTAAGCCCACCTTCTTGCGCCTTCGAGGCAAACGGTAGCGGAGACTGGACCCTTGCGGTTGTTCCGGCCCCCTGGAACCGGAACCCGCATTCCTCTGCACATCATCCGCCCACCCCCGGAGAGTCACAGGAAAATCTCACGGTTAAGTTGTATCTCTGCTGCCCGGCACAGACAGTGTCGGCACCGAGCACAGATGTGTGAGCGTCCGGCCAAGCCCATGTGCTCGCGGAACCGACGGGAAAGGTACAGTTCCTCGAACCCCACACAGGACGGGTTTCAAACGGTTTGCGGCTGAAAATTCTCAATGAAACTCTTGAGTGGAGGGGGACAGCGAGTCTAATGGCGCCAGACGAACAGCCGTTCATCCGTTCGCGAGCCGTTTGCTTGGTTGGTTACGCCATGTCGCCAGGGTCGCCACTCGCGTTCGCCAGGAACTCCTGTCGAAGGCGTCGCTTGAAGAGCTTCCCGGTCGCGGTACGTGGCAGCGACTTCCGGAAGTCGATGCTGCGGGGGCATTTAATCGAGGATAGCTTCTGGTGGCATAGCCCCATCAACTCGTCCCTCAACGCCTTTCCTCCGGCCAGGGGCGGGATCGGCTGAACGACCGCCTTAACCTCCTCGCCGAAATCCTCGTTTGGGATGCCGAAGACGGCAGCGTCCAGGACAGACGGATGACCAAGCAATACATCCTCTATTTCCTGCGGGTAGATGTTGACCCCGCCGGATATGATCATGAACGACTTGCGGTCCGTCAGGTACAGGTAGCCCTCTTCGTCGACACGCCCGATGTCGCCAAGGGTCGTCCATCCCTGGTCGTTGGTGCTCGCAGCGGTCTTCTCCGGGTCGTTGTGATAGGCGAACCGGTGGCCATTCTCGAAATAGACCTCCCCCTCCGACCCCGGCGGCAACTCGCGACCCTTCTCGTCGCAGATGTGGATCACCCCCAGCTTCGCCCGACCAACTGACCCTGGATGGTCGAGCCATTCCGGCGTCGTGATGGCCGTGAAACCGTTGTTCTCGGTGCCGGCGTAGTATTCGTGGATGATCGGACCCCACCAATCGATCATCTGGCGCTTGACGTCGACCGGGCACGGTGCGGCCGCGTGGACTGCCATGACCATCGATGAGGTGTCGTATCGCGTCCGCTCTTCTTCAGGCAATTTGAGCATCCGGATGAACATGGTGGGCACCCATTGGCTGTGGGTGATCCGTTCGACCTCGATGAGCCTAAGTGCCTCCTGGGCATCGAACCGGTCCATGATGAAGGCCGACCCGCCCATTTTGATGGTGACCATCGTGTGGCGCAGCGGTGCCGCGTGGTAGAGCGGTGCCGGGCACAGGTAGCGCGCTTCGGCTGCATAGCCGAACAGGGAGGTGAGCAGGTCGACGAGCATGGTCCGCCCGCCCGGCATGTCGTCCGGCAGCGGCCATAGGATGCCTTTCGGACGACCGGTGGTGCCGGACGAGTACAGCATGTCCAGTCCCTGCGCCTCATCCTGGATCGGCGTTTCGGGCTGGCCCGAAACCGCTTTGCTCCAGCTCTCGAAAGAGGGTGGCATGTCTCCGACGATCATCGTGACGCATCCCCGGCGTGCGACAACGGTGAGGCCGTCCAGAAGATCCAGGTAACGGTCCGACGCGACAAGGAACCTAGCCCCGCAGTCTTGCAGGATGTAGTCGACCTCGTCTCCCGTAAGATGCGTGCTGATCGTCGTGTAGTAGATACCCGCCCGATCTGCGGCAAAGCAGATTTCCAAGAATTCGCGGCGGTTCTCCATGAGGACAGCGATGTGGTCACCGATTTGAACACCGAGCTTCCGAAGCAGATGAGCGCCCTGGTTGGCGCGGGCTTCGAGTTCAGCGAAGGTGACCGCTTCGCCGCTCGCCGTCATCCGAAAGGCAAGCCGACCTGGCTCTCCCGCGAAGGTTCGAGGCTGGTATGGGTAAAGGTTTGTGGTCATTTCTGTAACCTGACCTGAGCCTCAGAACTGGACGAGGGTTTTGCCGAAATGGCCACCGGCGCGAAGGTGATCGAGGGCTTCCTTCAGCTCTTCGAACCCGAACCGCTCCCCCAACACAGGCCGGATCTCGTGTTGCGACATCCCCGCGAGCATCGCCTCGTAGCCGTCCCGGTGACCGACCGTCACGCCCTGCAGGCGCACCTGACGCGCGACGATGAGACCGAGCGACGCCTTGATGTTCAGACCCGACAGCACCCCAATCATCGATAGCGTTCCACCGGGTCGCACGGCGCGCAGTGAAAGCGGTAGGGTCTCGGCACCACCGAGTTCGACGATGTTGTCGAAGCCGCCGCGATCCGCCGTGATCTCGCGGCTTGCACGCGCCCAATCCTCGACTTCGCGATAGTTGATGGTCGCGTCGGCGCCCATCGCCCGGACCCGCTCCAACTTCTCGTCGCTGGAGGAGATCACCGTCACATGGGCGCCCGCTTGCTTAGCGAAGACGAAGGCGAAGAGCGCCACGCCGCCGGTGCCTTGGATCAGCACGCGGTCCCCCGGCCGGGTAACCCCATGGGTGACGATGGCGCTCCACGCCGTAAGGCCGGCGCACGGCAAGGTCGCCGCTTCAGCATCCGACAGATACTCCGGGATACGAACGACTCCCTCTTGCGACAGGCAGACAAAATCCGCCATCACGCCGTCAAGCGGTCCCCCAAGCGCCGAGGCGAAACGGTCCGGCGACGGCTCCCCGGAGACCCAGCGCTGGAAATAGGTCGGGGTAACCCGATCTCCGACGGCAACGCGGGTTACGCCGTCGCCGATCGCGACGACCTCGCCGACCCCGTCCGAGACGGGAATGAGCGGCAACTCGCCCGTCGCCCGGCCGTATCCCCTGTCAGGAACGATGAGATCGCGAGAATTCAGCGAGGCCATCCGCATGGCGATCAGGACCTCGCCGGGGCCAGGCTCGGGTTTAGGTCGTTCCGAGAGCTTGAGGTTCTCGAAACCCCAGTTTCCTTCGATTTGGAAAACACGCATCTGTCAGGCTCCGGGCAACGGACGGGTGGGAGTGGATAGCTTCGCGACCTGCTGTTTCAGCAGCGCCGTCGCTCCGTCGGTGAGCGCCGCCGCCTGGAAAGCCGCGAGATGGCGCGCTAGGCAATGCTCGGGACGCAGTCCCTCGGCCCCCATGGCGTGAAGCAGGGCCGGTAGCTGACGCTGACCCGTCTCGACCGCGGCTATCTTGGCTTGGGCCGCCGCCAAACGCCCGTCCTCTCCCATCGAAATTGTCCGCATCGCCTCGGTCGTCAGGGCTCGTATCGATGCGAGCTCGGTCTTGGCCTCGTCCAGAACCGTTCGCCATGCTTGGTGGTCCTTCAGTTTCCTTCCGAACACCGCACGTCGGTTCCCGTAGTCCGAGACCGTCTCGATAGCGGCATCCAGCATGCCACAGCACATCGCCGCGACATAGGTTCGCGCCCCGTTGATCTCCTCGAGGACTGTCCGGAAGGCGGTCCCGGGTGGAAGGATCATATGGTCTTCGGACATCTGAACAGAACTCAGGACGAACCCGCCCGTGCCCATGCTGGTCTGCGAGAATGCGGAGTCGATCGCGTATCGGTCGACACCGGCCGCTTCCAGGTTCACGAGGAAACCGCCGATGCCCCGCAATCCCGCCGCCGGATCGGTTTGTGCGAACACGACCGCGAGACCAGCGTGGCGGCCATTTATGATCCAGGCCTTTTCGCCATTGAGCGTCCAGCCGCCCCTGGATCGCTCGGCTGTGGTGGCGATCGCCGCGAGATCCGACCCGGCCCCCGGCTCGGTAAGAGCCGTGCAGGCGCTTCTACCGCCCGCCAGGAGATCGTGGAGAAAATGATCCCTGATCCGGTCGGGCGCACTCGCAGATAGGCGAAGCGCAACGTTCTGGGTGTTTATGACTGACATCGCGAAGCCGAAATCAGCAGCCGCCAAGATCTCTGAGACCTTGATCTTGGCGGCCAAGTCCAGACCGCGCCCGCCCAGCGTCGTCGGAACCTCGATACCGAACAGACCAAGTGCGGCCCCCTCTTCGAACAAGTCTCGCGAGGGGCTATTGCCCAACGACCAGCCGTCTGCCGCTGGACGGACGCGGTGTTCCGCGAAATCCCTTACGCGACCCCGCCACTCGTTCCTGCAATCATCGGTCATTCGGCGTTCCATCAGTTCAGCCGCGGCCAGTTCTTCTTGTCGTTCCTCGCAGGGGTACTGCCCGGCCTTTGGGGGAAACGGTAGTGCAAAGTGAGCCTATACGCCAACCTAGGGTACAGAATTCCGACCCGTGATCTTGGGACAGAGCCGCATGAACCGATCCGGCCTACCGGCGGCGAAGGAATGCAATCCCATTGCTCGTGCAACCGATTTCGGTCAGTATTTTCCTCCTAGGAGGCTTAAAAAGTGCAAATCGTTCAAGATTCCACACAACGTACGGTCAACGTACAAGTCGGGAGGAAGGTCTATGTCCAAGAAGGAAACGCGGAGCGACGCAGGATACAATAGTCTCGTGACCACGCCGTCAGGCACCGAGGTCACCAAGCTCGACCGACGCAGCTATCTGAAAGCCGCCGCCGCCGGACTCGTGGGTGGTGCCGCGCTGGCCACGCCGTCGATCGTCACGGCCAATTCCGACCGCGTCTGGGATCTGAAGCTTCAGAGCAACTGGACCGGTATAGGCATCCAGTCCCAGGATCGCGCCGCCAAGCTGTTCGTCGAGCGTGTCAACCGAATGTCCAATGGCCGCATCAAGATGCGGAACTTTGATGCGGAAGTGCTGCTCGGGATCGGCGAGACCTTCCGAGGTGTCGGGTCGGGCGTGGCCGACCTCGCGGTAACGGCTTCGGTCTATCATCGCGGCATCGTGCCGGCTGGTGAGTTTCTTTGGTCGGTGCCGTTCTTCCCTGTAACGAACCTCGAATTCTACGAGTACATTTACCAGTTCATGGGGATCAAGGAGGTCTGGCGCGAGGCTTACGCCGAACATGGCGTGATGCACCTCACCTACGAGCTTTCCGACGAATGGGGGAGCATGGTCTCCACCAAGCCGATCAACACCTTTGCCGACTACAATGGCATGAAGGTCCGCGCCTTCGGCATCTGGGCCGATTGGCTGGTCCACAACGGGGCGTCCATCGTCGTCGTGCCGGGCGGCGAGGTCTACACGGCCGTGCAGACCCGGATCTTGGACGCGGCGGCCTTCGGCGCGCCCGACGCTTGGGCCGGCCTGAAGATGTACGAGGTCTGCGACTACTTCGTGAACCCGTCGGTAGCACCCTACGACGTCTGCGAGATCATCATGAACTTGGATAAGTTCAATGAGATGCCGGAGGATCTCCAAGAGGTGATGCTTTCGGCGGCGCGCGTGCACAACCTCGACATCGCTTCGCTCACCATTCCGACCGACGCGGCCGGCCGCAAGGCGCTTGCCGATGGCGGCATGGAAACTCTGTTGATGCCGGAAGATGAGCTCAAGAAAGCCGCCGACTGGTGCTGGGATCGTTTTGTCAGCAAGAAGGGCGAAGATCCCTACATTGACAGAATGATCGACATCTATGGCGAAGCACGTGAGCTTTACACAGCTTACTATGGACCGAAGAAACTGCCGGTCTGATAGCCAGGGTCGCTGACATCACGCCCTCGACACGGGTCCTGATCTCGATCAGGCACGCGCGTGCTCGACCGCGGCGAGGGGCCAAATGGAGGGGAAACGATGAAAGCGATTGAAACCTACTTGCGCGCCACGGACTGGCTGAACGCCAAGTTCGGCTGGATCGTGGCGCTTCTCATATGCCCGATGCTGGTGATCATGATCTGGGAGATCGTGAACCGTTATTTCTTCAACGCTCCCTCGATCTGGGCGTACGAGGTGTCGCTCTTCATCTTCGGCGGCTACATCGTTCTCGGCGGCGCCTATACGCATCTCGCCGAAAGCCATGTGAACGTCGACATCATCTGGGGGCGTCTGCCGCCCCGTTGGCGCGCGGGTCTCGATGTTCTGACCAGCTTTTTCGTTTTCCTCTTCCTCGGTGTCCTGTTCTGGGCATCGCTGAACATCACGATCGACTCTTGGAAGATCGGCGAAACGACGATGACGCACTGGCAGCCACCCTACTATCCATTGCGCACGACGCTTCCGGTCGCCTGCTTCCTCTTCATCCTGCAGGCGATCGCTAAACTCATTCGCGACTTGCTGACCGTCGTTCACGGTCAGAACCCTTTTCCACCCAAGGTCCAGATCCGCTAGTCGGCTCCGTTTTCGGACTGCACGAAAGTACTGGCCAAGGAGTCTTCGCATGCTCGATCTCGGCCCCGAACTGCTGACGCTCATCCTCTTTGGCAGCCTGGTCATCGTGCTACTCGCGGGGGTGCCACTGGTGTTCGCGCTCGGCGGCGTCGCGACGCTGTTCGTCATTCCGATCTGGGGTTGGGAAGGTCTGCCGATCTTGGCGAACCGCACCTACATGGCCATGGATCTGTTCCTGCTGGTGGCCGTACCCATGTTTATATTCATGGGGGCGATCCTTCAAAGATGCGGGATCGCGGAAGATCTTTATGAGCTGATGTATCACTGGATGGGCCAACTGCGCGGAGGACTGGCCGCCGGCACTGTGCTGATCTGCACGCTGTTCGCGGCGATGGTCGGCATCAGCGGTGCCGCGACCACGTCGATGGGCTTGCTCGCCCTGCCCGCCATGCTCAAGCGCGGCTACAAGAAGGACATCGCGATCGGCTGCATCTCGGCGGGAGGCGCGCTCGGCGTTCTGATTCCACCAAGCGTTCTGATGATCATCCTGGCGCTTTTCGCACGACTTTCGATCGGCGAGCTGTTCATCGCGGGTATCCTACCAGGGCTGCTGTTGAGCGGGCTTTTCGTCGCCTACATCCTCATCCGCTGTGCCATCCAAAAAGACATGGGGCCTGGCGTGCCCGTGGAGGAGCAACTCTCGCGAGCAAAGAGGTTCCGCCTGCTCGGGGGGCTCTTTCTGCCCATAGGCCTGATTCTGATGGTCATGGGCTCGATGTTCTTCGGTCTTGCAACTCCCAGCGAAGCTTCGGCGATCGGTGCGTTCGGCGGACTCCTTAGCGCCGCGGTCAAACGCAAGCTATCGTGGAGCACTTTTGTAGACGCGTCATTCGTGACCCTGCGGCTCAGCGCGATGGTGATCTGGATCGTCTTCGCTGCCTCGGTCTTCACGGCACTCTACGCGGTCACCGGCGCGGCCGATCTAATCGCCGACCTGATCGGCGGCGTCGGCGAGGGGTGGTGGCCGATCATAGTCATGATGCTGATCTTTTTTGTGCTCGGCATGTTCTTCGATCCGACCGGCATCGTGTTGTTGACCACGCCGATCTTCTTTCCGCTGGTGATCGAGCTCGGCTACGATCCGCTTTGGTTCGCGATCCTGTTCGTGATCAACATGGAGATGGCCTACATAACGCCGCCGTTCGGTTTCAATCTGTTCTATATGCGAGCCGTCGTACCGCCGGGCATCACGATGATGGACATCTACAAATCAGCCATCCCGTTCGTGGGTCTACAAGCGGTGGCCCTGATCATCTGCATGATATTCCCCGGGATCATCACCTGGCTTCCCAGTCTTATGATTCGGTGACCGGCTCTGCCCCCTAAACTTGGTACGGGACCCCCGAGAGGTTCGGCATGGCGGCCGTCTGATCACCAAGACTATCCGATGGGGCAGCCAATCCTTGCGGCACGGCATGGCGACGGCCCTGTCGGAGGCAACCGACAGGGATGTCAAAGCCGTTCAGCAGGCTCACCTGTTCGCTGAAGATGGAAGTCGCATCAATGTGACTGTGAGTGGCGGCATCGAGATGATTGGCCCTGAAGATGACCGCAGTCCGAGTAACGTTGTGGCCCTGCTAAAACATTGATGCGTTCCTGGCCGAAATGGGTTTCCGTATCGGATTTGGCCGAATAGAGCTCAAGACTATGTCGAGATGCAGCAAGCCATATGACATGCAGGACAACGTGAAACTGTTGGGTGGATGTTGTCCTGAAGTACAGGCGTGGACGGGTCCGCGTTGTATACCGACCAGCCAATAATAAAATCCCGCCTACTGCCCATCCAACCTGCGCCTGCTTGCTGAAAATGCAACAGCCTCACGCCACTGTCGCTCGTTCAGCATTGGGGAATATAAGCGTCACCTTTGTCCCGTGAGAACGCCGGAGCAAAAATCCCTCACTGAAGCGGCCGGATTGTCTGGTTTCGCCGGAGTAAAACTCCATCAGTGATGACCCTTTGCGATTGCTTGCGAAGGGCGGGGGATGAAGGACGTGGATTTGTACGCGCGCGTGC
>JANSYC010000122.1 GCA_024742605.1 Alphaproteobacteria bacterium
CAGGTTGAACTGCTGGAAGATCATCGCGCAGTCCGACCGCCAGTCGAGCAGGGCCTTGCCGGAGAGTTCGCTGATCTGGATGTCGTTGAACCGGATCCTGCCGCTGGTGGGCGAGATCAGACGGTTTGTGAGACGAAGCAGGGTCGACTTGCCGGCACCGGACTTGCCGATGATCCCGACCATGGATCCTTCGTCGATACGAATGCTCACATCGTCGACGGCACTCACGGCACCAAACTGCCGTATGACGGAGTCATAGACTAACATGCGTATTCCGCGACTGTGTGAGGGATGAAACCTCGGGATGCTCAAGACGGCGAACGGCCTTAACTCGCCGTCTCATGGCGCGCAGAGTAGCGATCGATCATTGAGGTTTGAGGTCGATTTAATGTCGGATTGGTTACAAATTCGGCTGAAATCGGATTCATCGCCCGGTCGTCGGGAAAGACCGGGATCAGCGGTGCGCTTCCGCTGCATCGGGGCGCGCCGATAGAGTGCGGTTCACGCTGTGAGGATCATCCCCGCTGCGCGGAGAACGTCGAGGCCCAGGTGCCGCCGACCCATTCCGAGACATCGAAATCCGGATCGGCCCAATCCGGCTCCTCGCCGTCGTCCAGGGTATCGTCCGCATCCCAGGCCGAGACGGTGAACGCGGAGGAGATCAGGGGGTACATCGCCTCCGCCTCGTAGCGGGCGCCGGCGCGCCCGAGCCGACTGCGGAACAGGGTGATCTCCCGCACCGGCACCGGCGGCAGCTTGAACGGGCTGTTGTGCGCGATCCAGGCGCTCACCTCGGCGCCGCTGGTTCCGTGCAGGCGTGCAATCGTGATGTGCGGGCGGAACTTGCGGCCTTCCGGCCGGAGCCCGGCCCGTTTGGCGGCGGCCTCTACCCGGTCCCGGAGGTGGCAGAGGTCCCCGTCCGCCTCGACTCCGATCCAGAGCGCATGAGGCCGGCCCCGGGTTTCGAAGTGACCGAGACTGTTGAGATCCAGTTCGACCGCGGGCGCCCGTATGACCGAAAGCGCCGCTTCGAGATCATCCGCGACGACCCGGTCGACCTCACCGACAAAGCGGAGGGTCAGATGCAGATTTTCGGGATCGATCCATCGGGCCCCATCAAGGCCTTCCTGGAGTCGGGAGATGCGATCCTTGACCGCATCCGGAAGTGCGAGGGCGACGAACAAACGGCGCATGACGAGCCTCCCTTCACCGATAAGCGTGAATCAGAAGCGCGGCAGATTGCAAGTGTCTGAAATGAGACAACCCTGAGGACGAGACCGGTCCGGTCACGGACCCGGGTTGGAATAGCGCTTCTGCACCGCCTCAATCTCGTCCAAAACATCGGCGCCCAGGGTCAGATCGATGCTGTCGATGTTGACCGCCAGTTGCTCCATCGTGGTGGCGCCGATGATGTTGGAGGTCAGAAAACGGCGGGAATTCACGTAGGACAGCGCCATCTGGGACGGATCGAGACCGTGTTTCCTGGCGATCCCGACATAGAGTTCGATCGCCGCCTCGCATTCCGGATTGGCGTAGCGCGAGAAGTTGCCGGGGAACATTGTCATCCGCGCGCCAGCCGGTTTGGCCCCGCCGACATACTTCCCGGACAGGGTGCCGCCGGCGAGGGGAGAGTAGGCCAGCAGGCCCATATCTTCGCGAATCGAGACTTCGGCGCAGCCGACCTCGTAGGACCGGTTCAGCAGCGAATAGGGATTCTGGTTCGAGGCCATCCGGGGCAGGCCCGACGTCTCCGCCAGGTGCGCGAACGCCATCATGCCCCAGGGGGTCTCGTTCGACAGGCCGACATGCCGGATCTTGCCGGCCGTCACCAGTTCGGCCAGATAGCCCAAAGTCTCGGCGAGCGGGGTCCAGGACTCATCCTCGACATGCACATAGCCGAGCTTGCCGAAGCTGTTCACGCTCCGCTCCGGCCAGTGCAGCTGATAGAGATCGATGTAATCGGTGCGCAGGCGCTTCAGACTGTCCTCCACGGCCTTGGTCAGATTGACCCGATCGAATCGCGGGTTGCCGTCGCGCACATGCCTGAACCGGTCGCCTGGTCCGACCGCCTTGGTCGCCAGGATCACCTTATCCCGGTTCCCGCGGGCCTCGAACCAGGTGCCGATCACCTCTTCGGTCCGGCCATAGGTCTCGGCGCGCGGCGGGACCGAGTACATCTCGGCCGTATCGAAGAAGTTCACCCCCCGATCCAACGCCAGATCCATCTGGGCATGGCCCTCGGCTTCGGTGTTCTGCTCGCCATAGGTCATGGTGCCGAGACAAATCACACTGACATCGAGGTCGGTGCGGCCTAGAGGGCGGTATTGCATAAGGGAACTCCGGGAGAGTGAGGATTCGAGTCTGGCGCCGGGGCCAGCGGGTTACTTCTTAAACCACCGGCCCGACGCGTCCATCACAAATGTCCCGGCCTGCGCCCGCTCGATCAGTTTCTGGGCGGCCAACCGCTCGACCTGAGAGATCGGAATGCCGTTCTGGGTCGCCACATTCTCGTAGGCGGCGCGGCGTTCGGCGTTGATCTGACTGACCAGCGCCGCAACATCGCCGCCGCCCGAGACCTGACCGATATAGCCGTCCTGCCGTTCGCCGACCAAGCCCTGGGCCTTGGCCTGGTCCAGATCCAATGCCATCGCCGTGTTCGACAGAAGGGCCGGGCCCGCCATGGCGAGCCCGAGCAATGCGCCGGTCACCGCACGCCGAGACACTATGCCCAGGGGCCGATCGTGCTTGCGCCACATATCCCAACTCCCTAAAAAATATCGCTCTTTGACGCGAAGACCTGGTCGAGATCCTTCTCCACCTTGATCCGGACTTCCTGCTCGATCTTGATGTTCAGATTGATGGTGATCGGCTCTTTCGGGGCCTGAAGCGCCACGGTCGGCGTGCAGGCCATCAGCCCACCGCCCAACAGCAATGCCGCCAAAGGCATCGCGCCCCGGCTCGCGCCACCCCATCGATCATCCGCCTGTTCCGTCACCGCGCCCTCCGTCCAGCAGCCGCTTCTGGACCTCGTCGGAGATCCCAAGGACCCGCTGCACGTCCCGAAACAGCTCATCGAGCTTGCCCGAGAGCGTGACGTTGAGGTCGACCGGATGCCCGTCATAGAGGTCTGGATTGCTGCCATTGATGTTCAGTTTCACCTGGAAAGTGTCTCCGGGACGCCCGTCCGCAGAGATCGAGAACCGCTGGTAGTTCAGATTTTTCAGGGCTTCCAGCATCAGGCTAACTTCCTCGCCCGCCCCGTGCAACGCGGGCGGGGTCTCGACCGGTCTGTAACGGATGACCCCGCCATCTCCGTCGGCCAATAGGGCGGCCTGTTTCACGGACAGGCCCTTCGCGGGGTCCCAGACCAAGGGAATGGTTCCGGACAGGGTGCCGGTCGCGGCCAGACCGTCCATCCGGATCAGGTCGACCAGGGCCGCGGCGTCGACCAGTTCCACATTCAGCTTCATTTCGACCGGCGTCCCGCTGTCGAGCGGAACCTCGAGCGCCTCCGCCCAGACCCGCCCTCCGGCAAAGGCCGCATCCACCCGCTCCAACAGCAGCCGACCATCCGGCATCACTTGAAAGCGGACCTGCGGCGACTCGATCGGAACGCCGACATCCAGGGACGCCGCCTGGATGATCTGGCCGGGCGGTGTGGCGGGCGGGTCGATGGCCGACAGGGTCACCGATCCATCCAGGCCCAGCATCTGCCCGAGAGACCCCGAGAAGCTGAGCTCCGACAGGCTGATGGTGAAGGGCGTGTCCTCCACGACCCCGGCCACGCTCGGCCAGAGGATCGCGCCCGACGCGGCGACCGAGCCGGTGGTTTCCCGGAAGAACGACGACGCGGCGGGGGAAATGTCGGCCGGCTGAAGTCCGCCGGGCGTAAACTGCAGGGGATAGAGGGTGATCTCGGCGCGCCCCTGGCCGGATTCGGGGTCGTGGTGCCCGGCCGCATCGACCACGAAGGCACCGCTGACGCCCCGCAGGGTCGCGTTGAACCGAAGCCGACCAGGGGCCCCGCGCACCGGCGCCGGTCTGGCGGTCGCCTGCAGCGATATCGGCACGAAGCGGGTGATCTCGGCGGCCTCGTCGACCAGGCGATCGGCGGCGACGGTCAGACTTGCAAGCCGGACCGCCCCATCGGTCAGTGCCAGCCGCAGGTCGGCGGCCAAACCCCGGGCATTGATGCTCTGGTCGACCAGACTGACCGCCCCGTTGCCCAGTCGGACACGTGCCTGACCGGCCCCCAACCCATCGAGCTCCGCCGTCACGATCAGGCGGCCCGCGTCGACATCCACCGCCGACCCCCGCCCATCGGCCCGCGCATCCAGGCGAAAGGGCCGCGGCCGCAACCGCATCGAGAAGCTGGTGCGGGACCCGCCCGGAGCCTCGGGATCGCGAACCCACCTGAGCAGCGGCGGCTCCGCCCGCTTCGGAAGGGTTGCGACCAGACCCTCCACCGGTCGCAGGGACCGTCCCAGTTCGAGGCGTCGGAAGGCGATCGAGCCCCCTTCGGCCGCATCCACGGTGATCAGGTTTGGAGCGAGATGGAACGCGCCGGCGAGCCTGATTGCGGTGCCCCGCACCCCCAGGGGCGGGGCATCGCCGGACAGTTCGATCTGATAGCTGCCCGCGAAGGACTGCCCGTGCTGTGCGCCCGTCACACTGGCCCGCAGATCGGAAAGCGTGAGACCCGCAGCCGAAATCCGATCGCCGGTCACCGTGACCGAACCCGGTCCGACAAGTCGGGGGCCGCCTTCAGCACCCGGCTCGACCGCCGCCACGATCTCCGCTCCCAGGATCGCGCGATCCTCTCCGGTCCCGGACAGCACAATCGGTCCGGAAACCGCAACGGTGCGAGCCTCGGAGGCGATCTCGACCGTGATCGCGAATTCATCACGGTCGGTCCCAAATGCCAGCGTGACAGCCGGCCCGAAGCTCTCCCTCAGATCGGAAAGATGGTCGCCCAGTGCCGCCGACAGGTCGGGATCGGCCGGGATCCGGTCGGTCGGAACGGTCAGTTCCAAAGGTCCGGCAGTCTCGACCGAGACCCGGCCCGCCGCCGCCGCCAGGGCCAGACGACCGGTCAGGGTCGGAACCTCCGGATCGCCGGTGTTCGAGGTGCTCAGCTCGATTCCGCCGCTCGCGACCAACCCGGCCAGCAGAACGTCAAGATCATCGGGCAGCATCCCGTTCTCCCGCCAGGGCATCGACCCGGAAAGCCCCAGGCTGACTTGGCCGTCAAGTCCGAGGGCCGGACGCGTCAGTGCAGCAGCGGTCAGCCGCTCGAGCGGGGCCAGCGGACCGGCCAGTCGGAGGCGCGCCGACCGGCGGTCGGTGGCCTCGCCCTCGCGCCGCTCGGCGGGCTCGACCACCAGGGCAAGGTCAAAGGCGCCGTCCTGCATCGGGGCGCCGTCCGGGCCGCCCAGTTCAGCCGCCGCCGTGGCGCTGATGGTTGAGCCATCCAGACGGACCTCGAGACGCGGCAGCAGAAACCGGTGGGCGGCGAGTGTAAGTTCCGGCGCTGTCACCGACCCGGACAGCATGGTCGCCGCGTCCGGCTGCCACCGGGCCTCGAAGACCCCGTCCAGCCCGGTGTCGACTGCGAGCTGTCCGTCTAGAGCCGTCAGGCCGCCGCCCTGGATCACCAGGCCGACCGTTCCCGCCTCCGGGCTCAGATCCGCGGTCAGGGTCGCCGGACCGGAAAAACCGGCTTCTACCGCGGAACTTGAAAGATCGGCCTGCCCGGTGAAGGCAATCTTCTGCCGCGCGCTGCTGCCCGTGACCGAACCGCTCCCCGAGACCCGGCCCTCGACCACCCCGAACAGGTCGAGCCCTGCATTGGTGACTTCGATCGGCGGAAGATCCGTGGACCCGCCTGCGGCCCCACCGGACTCCGCGAGCGCCTCCAGCAGCACTTCGAGTCCCGAGACCGAAACCGTACCGTCGGCCGCCGCCCGCATCGAGATCTCAGGCCCGTCGATCCGAACCGATTGCAGGACGCCGGCACCCAGAAGATCCCGCCATGCATAGGTGACGGAGATCAGCGCCGCTTTCGGGCCGTCCGGACCGTTCAGCGCAAGGCCCTCGATCTGGGCACCGTCGGGTCCGAGATCGGAGATCCGGAAGGCCAGGTCCCGGACCACCGGAGCGTCGAGCGCGTAATTGATCCCCCAGGCTGCCAGCCGGGGCGGAAGACTGTCCCGGCCAAGCCAGAGGGCCGGCACCAGCACAAGACAGAGAATCACAACGACGAGCAGAACCCGGAGCGTGAGTTTGAAGAGCGCGCGGAAAAAGCGACCCAAGACCAAAAACTCCCGGACGATTCACATCCGGGAGTATGTCAGTCAGGCGATTCCACGTCCAATTTCCCGATCAGGAAACCTCAGCCGACCAGACGCTTGGCCGCCAGCATGGCTTCCATGTTGGAGATCTTCTCCTGAAGCTTCTCCTGCTCCACCGCGTCGGAGGTGTCCTTGAGAACCTCCTTGGTGTCGGAGATGGACTTCTCGGTCGCCGACACATCAACCTCGGCGAGCGGGGTCGCCCCCTCGGCCAGCACCGTACACCTGTCTTCGGTGACCTCGGCGAAGCCGCCGGCCACGAAAATCCGATCCACGATCGAGCCGCCTTCATGGATGTCGATCACACCCGGCATCAGGGTGGTGAGCATCGGCGCATGCCGAGGCAGCACACCGAAATAGCCTTCGCTGCCCGGAATCACGACCATCTCCACGTCGCGGGAGAGCACGAGGCGCTCCGGAGAGACGAGTTCGAACTGTGTGGTTTCGGCCATCGGATCGGGTTCCTATTCGATATGGATCACGCCTGTTCCCGAACCGGGATCAGGCTGCTTCCGCCATCTTGCGGGCCTTCTCCTTGGCCTCGTCGATGCTGCCGACCATGTAGAAGGCCGATTCAGGAAGATCGTCGTATTCGCCTTCGACGATGCCCTTGAAGCCTTTGATGGTGTCTTCGATCGCGACCAGCTTGCCCGGCGAGCCGGTGAAGACCTCGGCCACGAAGAACGGCTGGCTCAGGAAGCGCTGGATCTTCCGGGCGCGGGAGACGACCAGACGGTCCTCTTCCGAAAGCTCGTCCATGCCCAGGATCGCGATGATGTCCTGCAGCGACTTGTACTGCTGCAGCACTTCCTGCGTCCGGCGGGCGACGTTGTAGTGCTCGTCGCCGATGACCCGCGGGTCCAGCATGCGCGAGGTGGAGTCCAGCGGATCCACCGCCGGGTAGATCCCCAGCTCGGCGATCGAGCGGTTCAACACCGTGGTGGCGTCGAGGTGCGAGAACGAGGTGGCCGGGGCCGGGTCGGTCAGGTCGTCGGCCGGCACGTAAATCGCCTGCACCGAGGTGATCGAGCCCTTCTTCGTCGTTGTGATCCGCTCCTGCAGCTGGCCCATGTCGGTCGACAGGGTCGGCTGATAACCCACCGCCGACGGGATACGGCCGAGCAGGGCCGACACCTCGGAACCCGCCTGGGTGAAGCGGAAGATGTTGTCCACGAAGAACAGCACGTCCTGGCCTTCCTCGTCGCGGAAGTACTCCGCCAGGGTCAGACCGGTCAGGCCGACGCGGGCGCGGGCGCCCGGCGGCTCGTTCATCTGGCCGTAGACCAGCGCGGCCTTGGAGCCCGGGCCGTCTTCGACGATAACGCCGGACTCGACCATCTCG
>JANSYC010000132.1 GCA_024742605.1 Alphaproteobacteria bacterium
ACAGAATGCTCTCGATCGCGATGCAGGCCGGGCCCTGCGGGGTGCCTTCCAAAGCCCGGCCGAGCGGCTCCACAAGCGACTCTGTCGTAAGCAGGAGCTGTGCACCGGAATCGGTCAAAACCCCGAGGGCCCGTCCTCCGGCCCGGGCACGGACGGGCGGCGCGCACGGCACGGCGATGACACCGGCATAAAAACATCCGAACAATGCCGGGGCGAAGGCCGAACCGGCTGCGACGGCCAGAACGACCCGATCCCCGACGGAAACCCGTTCCCGCAAATAGGCGGCGACCTGGCGGGCCCCATGGTCCACCTCGCCCCAGGTGAGGGAGCCGACAGCCTTCGCCTCACCGTCGATATCTATGAATGCCGTTCTGTCGCCCTGGTCGCGCGCCCGTTCACGGAGCCAGTCGACGCAGGTCGCGCCACCGCCCGGCGTCTCGGACCCGCCCGAGATCTGATTCTCATTGGTCGACATGGCCACACGACTTTCCCGGTGCCGACTGAGTCGACGAGGAGGAGGATGGGAACGGACGGGCCGACATAGAAAGCTTACCCAACACCCTCAGATCGTGTGCTTTGGATCGATACCTGGTCTGCAGCGCCGTCAGGAGCACGGACGGTGGGATGAACGAAGCCTTCATCCCACCGCTTCAATCCGTCTTGAGCCGGAGCCTAGGCGGCGAGCTTGGCGACGAACCCATCGATCGCCGACAACAGGCCACTCAACTCACCCTTGAGCTGCTTGTCGATCGCCTCAAGCTCGGCATGCATGTGCTCGATCGCTTTCGCGTCCTCGCTGCCTTCGGATTTTGCCTGGGCAATCACGGCTTCAAGATGCTGCACGACACCGATCTGATCGACATTGATGCTCTTCAGAGCGCCACGAACTTCGTCGTAGCCACCCGAAAGACCCTTCGCCTTGAAGCCGGCCTGCATCTCGCTGATCAAAGCGGAATCACCCGCGAGTCCATTCACTGCAGAGGTCACGGCGCTCAGATCGCTGGCCTTCTTCAAGCCGGCGGTCGCGGCACCAAGTTTCGCCGTGTCGATATGACTGTTGCCTGCGTGGGCGCCGGCCGCCTGCGACGCGGTCACCGCGTCAAAATCGACAGCAGCGACCAGATCGCCCGTCGCATTGACCAAGGCTTCGCCATGGGCCTGCACCGCAGCAATCAGCTTCTTTGCCGCAGGATGATCCTTCACGGCACCGATCACCTCGCTGGTCGGATCGAGGGCGCCAATGTTCGCTTTCGCGGTACTCACAGCACCTCTTGCCGCGCTGGCGGCGACCTTAACAGCTTCAGCCATCTTACTCTCCTCGGTTCCCCGTTCGTCCTTGAAGGAACGGTTCTGTTTGAGAACGGACCCCCTGTTTTGAATATGTAGGCACGTAGCGCAAAACACGTCCACAAGAACCGCCCACGAGCGATCCCAGCGAGCAACAATGCCACCAAATCAGCATACAGGCACGCCCTGCGGAAAACAAACTTTTTTCGCCTTTAGGTTACTGTTTTGTTTCGGCTCTACTGTACCACAACGCGATCATTTCCCCTACTATAATGGTATACAGCCGCCAAACCCCTAGTCCCCGAGAGTTCAGAGTTTCGCAACGCTTGAGGTTCGACGAGACGGTCCAAGTTAGTTTCGAGTCGGATTTTCAGACAACGGCATCCGAGAGACCGCCATGTTCATCGATACAGCTCAGTTTGAATTCACGGAAAGGCTCGAATCCGGATGGCAGAGCATTCTCCATGAGATGGAAGACCTGGAGAGCCGCGACCTGATCCCGTGGCCCGAGCAACATCTCTACGGCATCGGCTGGGATGCTTTCGGATTTTATCTCCTGGGAGACCGCTTCGACGAAAACTGTGCACGCTGCCCTGAGACCACCAAAATCCTGGACAGCATCCCAGGCTTGCGCAGCGCCGGGTTTTCGGTTCTGCAGCCGGGCGCTCACATCACGCCGCATGTCGGCTACTCACATGCGCTCTATGTCGGCCATCTGGCGCTGATTGTCCCGCCAGACTGCGCCATTCGGGTCGGACGGGAGCGCTATCACTGGACCCCGGGCGAATTCATGGTGTTCAACGATATGATCGAACACGAAGCCTGGAACCGGGACACGACCCGCCGCGTGGTCTTGCTGATCGAGTTCCTGCGTCCGGGGAAGAGCGAAGTCGATCTCGCCATGTCCCCGGCTCTTTCGGAAGCTCTGCAACAGAGCAAGAACAGATAGCGCGGGTTCAGTCGGCGGCTGACCCGGACAGTCTCATTTGCGCGTCCAACCATCGGGCGACGAAACCGCCATTCTGTCCTCGGAGAAGATCGACATGATCGCCGGGCACCGTTTCGACGGTGATTGATCCCGACACCCAGCGCTGCCAGCCGAGGGCCGGATCGTCAAGAACAGATGCGGAGACGCCGAAGCGATCCTCCGCGCTCGGTGCCGCACACCGAAGCAGCGCCATAGATCCGCCATAGGCTCCGGGTCGGTAGAACGCGCGCGCCCGTCCGGCACCACGGGTCGCCGACAGTGTGGCCTCGAGATCCAAAGCCTTGGCGAGGCCGTCGAGAACACCTCGGCTTTCCAGGTGGCGACGGACATGGTCGATACGGTCCGACTCAGGCACCTCCAGGAGATCCTCGACCCTCAGCGTGGACGTCCCGCCCGCATACCGCTCCAGAACGCTGCCCAGCTCCGCCAAAAGGGCCGCTTCGCCCGGTCCGGCATCCCCCGACGGTGCCTCGGGAGGGGCCAAGGTATCGAGAACCGCCAACGCGTCCGGGCAGGTGCCTGCCTGCTCCTCCTGCCGCGCCATCTCAAAGGCGACCAGGCCGCCATAGGAGTATCCGGCGATCGAGAGCGGACCCTTCGGCTGAACGGTGCGCGCAGCCGCCCGATAGCGCTGCGCGAGTTCGCACAGATCATCCCCCGGCGAACACCCCGCCAGTTCAGGCGCTTGAATGCCGATGATCGGGCGCGTACCGGGAAAACTGCCCGACATGTGGATATAACAGATCACCGCGCCGAGAGCCGGGTGAACCAGGAAGATCGGCGGTTCTGTTTCCCCTGGAACACCGGGCCGCAACTGCACCAGCAGCGGCGAAACGGAGGAGGTGTCCACATCACTTTCGCCCCGCAGGCGTCGGGCGATCTCACCGACGGTCGGGCCGCGCAGAAAGTCGGCAAGCGACACCCGTCCCGGCCAGCGCTTGTCGATCCGCCCGACAACCCGCAGCACTTGAAGCGAGTGCCCGCCAAGATCGGCGGAGAAATGATCGTCGATCCCGATGATCGACCTGTCCGGGGCGCTCACACCCTCCGCGCCGATCCCCAGCACGTCGGCGAAGACATCCGCGAGATCGCGTGACAGCGAATCCGTTGGAGCGCCGCCCTTCCCACCGACCGTCGCGATGGAGCCGGCGCGATCCGGCAAGGCACCGCGATCGAGCTTCCCGCTCACGGTCAGGGGCAAGCCGTCGAGCGGGATGTAGTCGCCGGGTTGCATGACCGCTGGCAGGGTCTCGCCGACCTGGGATTTTACCGCCTCGATCGCCGCTTCGCCGACGATATAGGCGATCAGGCGCCCGTCGCCGTCGCCGCTCTTGCGCCAGATCACCACGGCGTCGCGGATGCCGTCGATCCCGCGCAGCGTCGCCTCGATCTCACCGAGTTCAACCCTCTGGCCCCGGATCTTCACCTGCCAGTCAATTCGTCCGAGGTAGTCGAGCCCGCCGTCGGGGCGCCACATTGCCAGGTCGCCGGTATAGTACACCCGCGCTCCCGGCTCTGCCGCGACCGGATCGGGCCGGAAGCGCTCGGCTGTCTGACCCGGTCGCCCCACATAACCTCGCGCAACGGCAATCCCGCCGATGAGCAATTCCCCAGCCACGCCCACCGGACACGGATGACCGTCCGGATCGACCACCCGCAAAGTCACGCCGTCGATCGGATGCCCCATCGGCACGGCAGGTCCGGTCTGTCCTTCCGCACACAGCCAATGGGACACCTCGATCGCGGCCTCGGTCGGGCCGTACAGATTGAGGATCTCGACCCCCGCCAAAGATCGGCACCGATCCCTCAGATCGCCGGACACCGCTTCACCGCTGCAGACGATCCGGCGCAGCGCTCTGGCACGTTTCGGCAGTCTCGGGTCTTCCAGAAACACCTGCAGCATGGAGGGAACGAAATGCATCACGGTGACATTCTCGCGCTCCGCCAGTTCCGCCAGATAGGCCGGACTTCGGTGACCGTCGGGACGGGCGATCACCAACGTCGCACCGACCGTCAGTGGCCACAGCCACTCCCAAACGGACACATCGAAATTATAGGGTGTCTTCTGCATCACCCGGTCGGACGATGTCAGCGGGTAGGCGCGCTGCCCCCAGAGCACGCGGTTCTCAAGGCCCCGCCGGGTGTTGAGCACGCCCTTTGGACGCCCGGTCGAGCCGGATGTGTAGAAAATGTAGACCGCGCTGTCCGGGCCTCCGAGCGGAGCGGGAGGCTCTGCGCCACATGCCGCCCAGGGCTTCTCCGAGCCGTCGACACAAACCACCCGTCTGGCGGCTTCGGGCAGACCATCGGCCAAGCCGGTGCCGGACAGGATCAATGCCGGGTCCGCGTCTTCGAGCATCTGCGCCAGACGCGGTCTCGGCACCTCGGTTCCCAGCGGCAGGAACGCGCCTCCGGCCTTCATCACCGCCAGCATGGCCTCGACCAACTCGAACGACCGATGCATGTAGAGGGCGACAACGCGTTCCGGGCCAATCCCTTCGGCTCGAAGCCAGTTCGCCAACCTGTTGGCATTCGCCTCCAACTCCCCATAGGTCCGCGTCCGACCCTCAAGGACTAGAGCAGAAGCATCGGGACGCTCGGCTGCCCGGGCCGCCACCAGATCGACCAAGGCCACGTGCTCCAGCGGCGTCGGACCGCTGCCGAACTGCGAAATCACCCGCAGCCGCTCGTCCTCCGCGAGCGCGGCCCAGGCCCCAACCGGTCGCTCGGCAGCTTCGGGAAGCGCTTCCAGAGCGGCACGCAAAGCCTTGGCCAAGGCTTGGGTGCGCGCCCCGCCAAGGATGCTGCGGTCGTGGATGAAGCGCAGGGCCGTCTGGCCCGCCACCTCGACAATCACCGTCAGCGGGTAGTCGGTTCGGGCCGACACGGGTTCGGCGGCGATTGTCAGCTCACCCGGCATCTCGCCGCCCGCGGGCAGCGCCTGGACCACCAGCAGCGCATCGAACGGCGCCACTCCGGCCGGGACATCGGACAGCCGCTGCAACTCGGCCAAGGACAGGAAAGCCCGTGCCTGCATCTCGGCGATCTCGACCTGAACAGATTTGAGGAAGTCGGACGCCGGCCTGGCCGGATCAACCGGCACGCGGCACGGCAAGGTGTTGATGAACAGCCCGACGATATCCTCAACGCCGCTCAGGTCCGCCGGTCTGCCGGAGACGACCATCCCGTACAGCACATCGCGGCGACGCAGGTGGCGTGCCACGACCAGCGCCCAGGCCGCCTGAACAACCGTGTTGAGGGTCAGACCCCGTGCTGCGGCGAAGCTCCGCAATCTGAGATCGGCGTCCGGATCAAGACACTCCGACACCTCACCCCAGCGATCCTCTGAAGCCCGGACTTCGGCGGTCCCGGCCGCGTCGGCCAGCCGCATGGGCGTGTCAAAACCGGACAGGCGGCCGGCCCACCAGCGGCGCGCCGCTTCGCCATCCTGTCGAGTGATCCAGTCCAGATAATCCCGAAACGGCGCCGCCGAAGACGGCAGGTCCTCAGATGCCTGCCCCCCACCTGTCTCGGCGGCATAGAGCGCGAACAGATCGCGTTCGATCACCGCGAAGGACCAGCCGTCGACCAAGAGATGATGGCAGGACCAAAGCAGGTCCCACCGCGCCTCCGCAAGCCGAACAACCGTGCAGCGGAGCAGGGGCGCCTCCGCCAAATCGAAGCCGGTTTCACGCTCCGTCTGACGGATACGATCCAGCGCCGTCTTGGCGTCGGCCGGGGCCATCGCGCTCAGATCCTCCCGGCGGAAGCGGAGTTCAACGTCCGGCTGGACCCGCTGTTTCGGAACCTCCCGGCCCCGCCACAGAAACACCGTTCGCAGGGACTCATGCCGACGCAGCACGCGGCTCCAGGCGCGTTCAAGCGCGTCCACATCCAGCGGACCGTCGATCTTGAGCTGGAAATGCTGCACGTACAGCGGCAGATCCGGTCGCCGCAGACAGTGGAACAGGAGCCCCTCCTGGAGCGGCGACAGAGGCAAATCGAGAGCGCTTGCGACATCCTCTCTGCGGTGCGCCGGGGTCACCTGATCGATGAGGGGGCTCAGTCCGGCAATCGTCGGGTGGGCGAACAGTTGAACGGAGGTGAAGGCCAAGCCCGCGGTCCGTGCGCGCGACACCACCTGCACGCTGAGGATGGAATCCCCGCCGAGTTCGAAGAAGTTATCGTCACGGTGAACCCGTTCGAGCTTCAGCACCTGGGCCCAGACCGCCGCCAGCCGGCTCTCGATGCCGGGGCGGGGCGGCGCGCCACCGACAGCAGCCGAAACCCCGCTCCAGAGCGGCGCCGGGAGCGCCTTTCGGTCGATCTTGCCGTGCGGGGTGAGCGGCATCTCGTCGACGCGGACGTAGAAGGCTGCAGCTGCTTTTCCTTCTTCCAAGATCCGCT
>JANSYC010000184.1 GCA_024742605.1 Alphaproteobacteria bacterium
CTCTGCTCCCGCACATCTCGCCGATGGGCTGGTCGCATATCGGACTGACCGGGGACTATCTCTGGGAGCAGGCGGACCTGGCCGCCTCGGACAGCTACCGGGCGCTGAACGATCCCGGTGCACGGTTACGGCCCGTGGCGTGATCAGTGTTCATGATTTGTCCGGGAAAACGTGGTCTGGCGAACAAACCTTGAGGTGCCCCCATCAAGCAGCTTTTCGGCCATGGGACGCCCCATGTTACCGATACCAAGGTAACCAATTCGCATATGCTTTCTCCCGAGCTTGTCTTGTTTATCCACCACAGTCTGATCGCCAAATTTGTACCAAACTCGGTCAGAATATGTATCTTTGGCGGGCGGTCGACGCCGAAGGTAAAATGCCGGACATCCTTGTGCAGAAGCGGCGAGACAAGCAAGCTGCCCTGAAGCTGATGCGCCGTCTGCTGCGCATGCAGGGTTTCACACCAACAGCGATCGTGACTGACAAACTCCAGTCGTACGGAGCCGCATTCCGCGAAATCGGCATGACCGAGCGACACGTGCCAGGCGGTCGGCTGAACAATCGTGCTGAGAACTCACACCAGCCCACACGCCGACGGGAACGATCTTGGATCGGCTTCAAAAGACCAGGATCCACCCAGCGCTTCCTTTCCACTCACGCCGCCGTCTACAACACCTTCAACATCCAGCGTCACCTGATCTCCCGACAAACCCTTCGGACCTTGCGCAGCGAAGCCTTCGCTCAATGGGAATCCGCAGTCCAGGCAGCGTGACCGTCAGAAGATCCGTTGGACGCGTTCGTTCCGGCTCCGAGTTCGTGGCGACGCCTCTCCATCACCCACCCCACCCCGTATAGGAGAGAAAGCCTAGGGTGATTCGGTCTGCCGAGTCCTCAAGAACAGAACGCGACTCTACCCTATTGAAATTAATGAACTTCTCTACCGCTACTTTGGGGAAAATAGTACGGAAACCCCTCTATCAGTCCTTCATCACGTTATCGGCCCGGTCCGGGTAGATAATCCGCTCGGCGAACCGGTACATCTCGTCGATCTCCGTCTGCGCCCGGTAGGCCGGACGGCTTCCTTTCAGCGCGGCGAGTTGTTCGGCCAGGATGCAGCGGCGGACCTCGGCGGTCAGCGTATTCAGCCGGTGATAGGCCTCCGACAGCGTCCGGCCCAGGGTGGTGATGCCGTGCCCGACCAGAACCACGGCGTTGGTGTCCTGAATGAAGCTCTCGACCGAACTCACGTCGGCTTCGACGTCGACATGGGCTGGCACGAAATGAACCGGCTTGCCGAGGACGAAGGGCGGGTCGAGCGAGAGCACGTTGAAGCCGTCCACCGCCCCGGAGCCGAGCAGCGCGATGGTGGCGTCGTCGTGCACGTGGATCACCGCGCCGATATCGGGGCGCAGCCTGAGGATCTCGCGGGAGAGGTTGTGTCCGACGCTGGTCATCCGCTCGCCCAGCAGGATCTCGCTGGTCGGCACGTCGGTGATGACGATGTTTTCGATCTCCATCTCCTCGAGCGAAATCTCGGCATGCTTGGTGTAGGCGAGCCCGTGCGGGAACTGCGGATGGGGAACCCGGATTACCATGTTCCCCAGGGTGTTGTGGACGTATCCGCGCGCCGAGACGAGGCGGGCGTATTTCAGGAACTGCCCGCCGACCGCGCGGTTGAACAGAATGGCGTTGGCTAC
>JANSYC010000047.1 GCA_024742605.1 Alphaproteobacteria bacterium
AAGCCTGGCAGGAACGACCCGGACCAGAGTGATCCGCCAATTCCGGCCAGAAGTCGCGCGTAGATCCCGGCGGCCGGCTCCATCATCGTGCACTGCCAGGACAGCGGGATCAGAAACTCGAGCTGGCGATAGGCCTTGGCCGGCGCCCCCTCCTCCATAATGCGGTCCAGGAGCGCCGCCGTCCGCCGCCCGGTCTCCGCCATGTCCACATGCGGGTAGGTCACATAGGCCACCATGGCGGTCGCGTGGTCGAAACAGGCGCGGGTGATGTTGCCGTGAAGATCGAGCGAGGCGACAATCGGGAGGTCCGGGCCCACCACCTCCCGCACCCGGCGCACCAACTCGCCCTCCCCGTCCTCGTGGCTCTCCGCGACCATGGCACCGTGCAGACAGAGGTAGACCGCATCGGCCGGCAGAGCCGCCCGGACCCCATCGACGATCAGGCCCGCGATATGCTCGAAGGCGGCGTCGGTCACATGGGCCGAGGGCGAAGCCGCCGCCCAGGTGGTCGGCACCAACTTGTGCCCGGAACGCCGTGCGGCGTCTATGAATCCCGCAATCGAGAGATTGATCCCCTCGACCGCACCGAACAGGTCCTCCCCGGTGACCAGAGCCGGCCAGCTTCCGCCGCGAGTGAAGGCGTCCAATCCTGCCTTGGATGGCGCGAAAGTGTTCGTTTCATGTTGAAATCCGCCGATCACGATCCGAGGCATGGCTGTCTCCGTAGTCTTTGGACGGAGAGACTAGCTCAGCCCAGGGCATCGGCAAACGCGGGTTCGCGGGCCAGCGCACCAGGCCGCGCATACAGGCACTCGCCCCTCATCGATAGTTGCGCCGCCAGCCGGGTAAGCCCTAGTCCCGCACGCCCGACCAGTACCGTAAAGCGGCACCGAGATTGTCCGATACTTGTCCGGTATTCAGCATGATCGCGAACACGATGACGACCAGGAAGACCAGCGCCATCGCGACGAAGCCGCCAGACCTGTCGCCGCCACGCGATCGGGCAATCGGTGCGGGAGACGCACCCGAAATGCGGCGTCGGGACAGCGTCAGTCGAGACTCGTCGCGCTTCATGTTCGGCCTCTGGGCCTGCTGCCGTCGGTCCGGCACTCGCCCACAGTTGAGCGTTACCAGCGATCCCGGCGTTGGGACAGCATCACTAGGCGTTCAATCTCCTCGCGAACCAGCCGCTCGACCATCGCCGGCAGATGCTGATCCAGCCACTCCTTCAGCATCGGACGCATCAGTTCGCGGGTCAGCCGCTCCAAAGTGATGGCGCCGTTACCGACCGGCAGTTCCTGATAGTCCTCGTTCAGCTTTGCCTGGAGCTCGGCGAACGAATGGACGGTCTCCTGGGCCTGCGGTGGCGACACCAATCCGTCGGGCGCCCTGGGCGCCGGCGCGACAGGAGCCGGCGGCGGTGGGGGCGGCGGAGCGGCTGGGACGGGTTCCGGCTCAGGCTCAGGCTCAGGTTCTAGCTCGGGCTCATCGGCTGCATAGCGCTGCTCATCAAACAGCGGCTCCGCATCCTCCTCCTCGTCCTCGTCTTCTTCCATCTCGGAGAGATCGAGAACATCCTCCTCTTCCTCCTCCGGCTCTTCCTCAGGCTCAGGCTCAGGCTCAGGCTCAGGCTCAGGCTCAGGCTCCGGTTCAGGCTCTTCTTCTGGCTGGGGCTCGGGCTCGGGTTCGGGCTCGGGTTCCGGCTCAGGAGTTGCTTCGGGCGTATCCTCGTCCTCGGCTTCGTCACCATCTTCGGAAATGATCCGGCGAATCGATGCCAGGATCTCTTCCATGGACGGTTCTTGTGCCGTGTCGCTCATACGTTCCGATCCCGCAATACGTCCCGTTCCGTCGCCAACTGTGGCGCCACCCTCTCGGGCCACAATCCTCCACAGTCACTCAAAACCGGTATCGCATATGACCCGAGATTGTCACGCAAGAACGTGACCTCCCCGATCAATCGCCCCAAAAACCCAATTTCGAGTGTGAAGATTACCCGATAAGCCTCTGCCATACCAGATGAAGAGTGTCAGGTATGACCAGACCGCACTCGGAGGCACCATCAGTTGCCCGGCATACGCCCGACCGGCTCGGTCCCGAACCACTTGTCGCTCACGTTGCGGTAATGGGAATCGTAATCGTAGATCTCGACTGGAAGCGCCAAATCGCGCGCTGTCAGGCGCCCGATCGTGACCAGAAGCTGATAGCTCGCGACAATCGCGTCCCGATTCGCCTGGACAAGACGGACCTGCGCGTCCAAAAGCTCCTGCTCCGCATCTAAGACATCGAGCACGGTCCGGGCGCCAACGGTTGCTTCCTGCTGAACCCCGTCCAAGGCGATCTCCGCAGACTGAACCTCCGATTTGATCGATTCGATGCCAGCCAGGGTCGTCTTATAGGATTCGAACGTGCTTGCAGCCGAATCGACAACCGCGCGGCGCTGCTGATCAGTCGTCAAACGCTGCTGGTTCAGCGTCTCCTTTGAATTCCGAACATTCGAGTACTGCACGCCTCTCTGATAGATCGGAATGACGAGCTGGAGTTCCGCCGACAAAGACGTCGTCTTGTTGTCGCCGCCCGAGCTGTCCTGTGCGTATTCGGCTGCGCCAACGAGATCCAAGGTTGGATACAGATTGGACAAGGCCGAATCCACATCGGCACGGGCCGACTCCTCAATGTATTTCTGGCGGATCAGCAGATAATTATCTGCAACCGCAAGGTCTACCGTTTCCGCACGGTTGCTAGGCAGGTTGCTTGCGACCGCCGGCTGCGTCAGACGGGTCGGAACGGAGCCGACCACCCGCTCGAATTCAACGCGGGCCGTCACCAAACTTCCCTCCGCCGAGGTTCTGTCTGCGTTGGCGCGTGCCAGCCGAGATTCGGCCTGGGCCACGTCCGTTCGGGTCACTTCACCGACCCGAAACCGGTCCCGCGTCGCCTGAAGTTGCTTCTCCAGCCGCTCCACGTTTGTGATCTGCAATTCGAAGGTCGATTGTGCCTGTATCACGTCGACATAGGCGGCAACGGCGGACAGCAGAACCGTTTGCTCGGTCGAGAACATGGCTGCGCGCTGCGCCTGAACGCTCGCCTCGCTCGATGCGACGGCGGCGTCCGCCGCGCCGCCTGTGTAGATCGGCTGGCTGACCGAAACGGTGCCGGTTTGAGGGTACGAGGTACCGTCGGTCGTCGTGACCCCATTCGTTTCGGAGTCAATATTCGTCACGCCGGTCGTCAAAGTCGCGCTGACCGCCGGCCGCCAAGCGCCTTTGGCCGCCGTGACGTTTTCATCAGCAGCCCGAAGGGCGGCGCGCTGCGCCAGGATCTCCGGATTCGACTGATAGGTCATGACCAAGGCTTCGGTCAGCGTTTGAGCGGATGCCGATGCGCTGAGTCCAAAACCTGCGGCCAGGACGGTTCCTGCCATCAAGCATGAACGAAAGGCCTGACTCCAGCGTGCGAGACGGGCATCTTTGACAGGCGAATCGAAACTTTCAACAGGTCTCATGAAGACACATCCCTAAGTTACCGCTCGGCTACCGGTCGACGAACGCGTCGGCCGATCGTTCCTAAGTCTATCATCATTAAAGACATAGCGCGCGGCGCCACGGCTAAAAGACGAACCCTGCCGTCTTCCTGAATCCGGGCAGCATCGGCGTGCCAGCGTCGAACAGAATTCGGTGCGCCAACCGCCCCTCATGCTTCTCGTACAGCACCGCCAGACCAGGTCGATTGTTCGCCCCGCCCTCGACCGTAACCAGACGTCCGCCATCAGCCAATTGATCGAACAGAGCCTCCGGAATCTCCTCAATCGCGCCGTTGATCAGAATGACGTTGTAAGGTCCGCCTTTGGTGTAACCTTCGGTGATCTGGCCTTCGACAAGCGCCGCGTTCTCGATGACAAGTTCGGAAAGACAGCCGTTCCCTCGCTCCACCAGGTCCTTATCCGTGTCGACACCGACCACGGTCGACACCATTTTCGACAGGATGGCTGTCGCGTAACCGGTCCCACAGCCGATATCGAGTGCCAGATCGCCCTTGGTCGGCAAAGCGGTCTGCAGCAGACGCGCCAGCACCATCGGCTCCAGCATGTAGCGCCCGCCTCCGATTTCCAGCGCCTCATCCACATAGGCTATGCCGCGCTTGGCGCGTGGGACAAAAATTTCACGCGGAACAGATTCGAAGGCCGCGATCACAGCGTCATCGGTGACCTTGTTGGTTCGAATCTGGCTTTCGACCATGTTGAGACGTGCTTTGATGAAATCGATCATCCGGGCTCCTCACAGGCCGATAGGGCGGCGGTGGGTTCATGACCCCCGCTTTATAGGCAAACCGGTGCCACGACACAATCGGCTCGGATGATCCGATGCGGGCCTTGTCGAGCCTCGGACGATCGGGTATCAAGCGCATCCCTATCGGCCCGATGGCAGAGTGGTTATGCAGAGGACTGCAAATCCTTGTACGTCGGTTCGATTCCGGCTCGGGCCTCCACCGCTTCCTGCGGGTTACACGCAGGGGCGGAGTGGAATGAGATGGGGAGTCCGGTGAAAACCGGGTTGCGGACCGGTGACGGGAGCGTTATACGCTCCCACCCGCGTGGTTCGTAGTGTGATCGCACGGTGATCGTTTGATCCCGGGTAGCTCAGCGGTAGAGCAGGTGACTGTTAATCACCTGGCCGGGGGTTCGAATCCCTCCCCGGGAGCCAATCGGAAACGCCTCGTTCGAATATCGGACGGGGCGTTTTCTCTTTCGGTACGCCGCGCCCGAAGCGTTGGCGGGATATGGCTGGAAACGAAGTTTCGGGCGCACGGCAGACCTCGCGTTCTCTCCCGGAAGCTCATCCCTGTTTCCGGAGCGCGTAGACCTTGCCCGGATGCCGGTGCTCGGCCTCCGCATTGGGGAGCGGCAGATAGGATCCGCTGACGGCCGCCGATTCCCAAATGCCGTCCCGCTCAAGCCGGGTCATCGCCTCGCCGAAACCACCGGCCTCGAAGGCCGGGTCCGTGATCGAAACGACGAAAACGCCGCCGGGGCTAAGGAGACGCGCGATTTCATCGAACGCGCTGGCAGGTGCATGGCCGACCGTGAACACGCCCGAGGACACCGCCCCGGCATAGGTTCCCGTCTCGATCTCCAGGGGCTCGCCCAGAACCGCCCGTGCCAGGGAGCGGTACACTCCGCGCCCATCCGCCCGTTTCAGCATGCCGCGCGACAAATCGATGCCGTCGATGACGGCGTATCCAGCCAAGGACAATATCTCGCCGATGACCCCGGTGCCGCAGCCGGCATCCAGGACAGGACCGGTCACATCGGGCATCAGCCGCGCGAACATGGCCGAAACCAGGGCGGGATTGGTATAGCCGAGAGCCGCCACGCTGTCGTCGTAGCCCTCCGCCCAGCCGTCATACGCTGTTTCCAGCTGCGCGATGTCACCGGTCGCTGAATAGACCTTTTCGAGCCAGTCGGTCATCCCAGACTCCTTTCCTCTTGTCACTCAGACCAGTTCCTTCGGGGTCACCAGCCTGGTCAGGCGGGCGCACCCCGCCGTCAGATCCGGCCAGGTGCCGTCGTAATCCAGACTGGCGAAGGCCCCTGTCGGGAATTTGCGCTCCAACGCCGCCCGTGCGTCGCGGTCGCTGCCCTTGCCTGCCAGATACAGGGCCAGACCCTCCAGCCCCGGATTATGCCCCACCAGCATCAGGATCCGAACCTGCGGATCAACATCGCGGACCAGAGCGAGGATACGGTCCGGCCCGACCTCATACAGAGCCCGGGTCATTTCGACCGGCACGCCTTTCGGCAGGCCGGACCGGACCGCGTTCAGAGTGTCGCGGGTGCGGCGGGCCGCCGAACACAGGATCAGGTCCGGGCTGATGCCGCCCTGTTTGAGATACGCCGCGATCACGCCGGCCGCGCGCTCCCCGCGCGGTGCCAGGGGACGATCGAAATCGTCGATTCCGTCATCGGCCCAGGACGACTTCACGTGGCGAAGCAAATGGAGTGTCGGCATAGCGCTACCCGTCCGCCAGATCCGTTACGATATCCACTTCGGAATGCAGCGTCCGATGCACCGGACATTTATCGGCGATCTCCAGAAGTTCATCGCGCTGCTCGGCGGTGAGGTCTCCACCGATCGAGAGGGTGCGCACGAACCGGTCCACCTTGCCCTCCCTGGTCTCGCAGGTGGCGCAGTCCTCGGCATGGACCTTGCTGTGGGTGACCACGCAGCGCAGATCCTTCAGCGCCCAGCCTTTGCGGGCGGCGTACATCTTGAGCGTCATGTTTGTACAGGCGCCCAACGCCGCAGCCAGATAGTCGTATGGCGAGCCGCCGGTATCCGTGCCCCCGACCGCCTCCGGCTCATCCGCCCGCACCCTATGCGATCCCATCAGGACGGTCTGGGGAAAAAGGCCTTCACCCGCATCGGCCACCAGAACCTCGTCCGACCCCGCCTTCAGGCCGTCCGCTGCCTCCGACGGCAGAAACCGTTCGGCCCATCCCGCCAGAACCGCCGCCACATAGGCCGCATCGGCGGGACGGGTCAGCAGATGGTCGGCCTTGTCCAGACTGACGAAACTCTTGGGGTGTTTGGCGGTCACGAAAATCTTGGTCGCGTTGTCGATGCCGACCGTCTGGTCGAGCGGTGCGTGGAACACCAGTAGATCCCGACGCAGGGTCCGGATGCGCTCCTCCTGATTGTGAGATCTTAAATCGTCTAGGAATGTCTTCTTCACCCGGAACGCCCGCCCGCCGATCATGACTTCGGCCTCGCCCTCACGCTCCACGATCTCGATCCCGTCGCCCAGATTGTGGGCCACGTGCAGTGGATCATAGGGCGCGCCGATGGTCGCCACGCCCTTGATTTCGGGAATACTCTGGGTCGCGGCCAGCACCGCGGCACCGCCCAGCGAATGTCCGACCAGAACCGACGGCGCCTGCAGATTGGTGCGCATCCAATCGGCCGCCGCGACCAGATCCTCCACATTGGAGGCGAAGGTGATGTTGGCGAATTCGCCGTCGCTGTGTCCCAAACCGGTGAAATCAAATCGGAACACCGCGATTCCCCGATCCGCCAGACCGGCTGCGATCCGTCGGGCCGCCGCGAGATCCTTCGAACACGTGAAACAATGGGCGAACAGGGCATATCCGCGGATCGGGCCCGGCGGACGATCAACTCTTGCCGCAAGATTGTCTCCCAACGCCCCGATAAAGTTGACACTTTCTGTTTTCATGGCCATGGTGATTCTCACTTCTGTCAGCGATTCGGCGCCGCGTGGGGCGCGCCAGGCGGATGGGTGATGATCAACGGGGGTTCTACCACATGGCACTACAGGATGAACCTGTCCGCAGCGCACGCCCGCCATCCGTTGACGCGGATGTGACCGTCACCGTCAGGCGGGCCACACGAGCCGATGCTGGGGAGCTCGCGAAGTTGAGCCAGGAACTGTTGGCGTTCTACGGGCTTCCGGTGCGCTACCAGCGGTCCTACATGGCCCATGTGATTGCCGAGCGGGCCTTCCCCACAGATGCCGCGCAGGCTCCCGCAACCGAAATCCTGGTGGCGTTCTCCGGGGACGCGGCGATCGGTTTCCTCGCCTATTCGGAAAGCTTCGCCATCGCCAATTGCCTGTCCACGATCTTCATTCAAGACCTGTTCGTGATCCGCAAGGCGCGGCGGCTGGGGGTCGGTCGAAAGCTGATGGTGGAACTGGCCCGGATCTGCGCAGCGCGAGAGGTCGGGCAGCTGGACTGGACCACCGACCCCTGGAACAGCAAGGCCAAGACCTTCTACTCGGAGCTTGGCCCCCTGCTGAGCAGCGACAAGGTCTATTACCGCATGCAGGCCGCCCAGATCTCCGAGATCGCCCGTTGGGGCGAGACCGACGATCCCGTCGCCTGACTGCCGCCCGGAACCGCTGTTGTTAAGGTCGACGGGCTTTATCGACGGCACCTCCGGGTCTAGGCTCCCTTCCCAAAGCGACGACCTGCGGGTTGATCTCAGAGACAGGGAGACTTCCATGAATGTGTGCGACGGATTTATCGGCGCGATCGGCAATACGCCGTTGATCAAGTTGAAGGCCGCCTCCGAGCGAACCGGATGCACCATCCTCGGCAAGGCGGAATTCATGAATCCCGGCGGCTCGGTCAAGGACCGCGCAGCGCTCGCCATCATCTCCGATGCCGAGGAACGGGGTTTGCTGAAACCGGGCGGCGTGATCGTCGAAGGCACCGCCGGCAACACCGGCATCGGGCTGTCGCTGGTCGGCAATGCGCGCGGCTACAAGTCCGTCATCGTGATGCCGGAAACCCAGAGCCAGGAGAAGAAGGACATGTTGCGGTTGTGCGGCGCCGACCTGCGCCTGGTGCCGGCCGCTCCCTACAAGGATCCGAACAACTACGTCCGCTATTCCGGACGCCTGGCCGAAGAGATCGCCAAGGAGAATCCGAACGGCGCCATCTGGGCGAACCAGTTCGACAATGTTGCGAACCGGAAGGGTCATTACCGTACCACCGGGCCCGAGATCTGGGAGCAGACCGACGGCAAAGTCGACGGCTTCATCTGCGCGGTCGGGTCCGGCGGCACGCTGGCCGGAACCGGCATGGCGCTGAAGGAACGCAATCCCGATATCCAGATCGGCTGCGCCGACCCGATGGGCTCGGCCATTTTCGGCCACTACAGGCACGGTGAGCTGAAATCCGAAGGATCCTCGATCACCGAAGGCATCGGTCAGGGCCGCATCACCAAGAACCTGGAGGGAGCCCCGGTAGACTTCGCCTGCCAGGTTACGGACAGTGAAATGTGCCCCATTGTCTTCGACCTGTTGAAGGACGAAGGCCTCTGTCTGGGTGGGTCGAGCGGGATCAACGTCATGGGCGCGATCAAGCTTGCGGAAGAGATGGGACCCGGCCACGTCATCGTGACAATTCTGTGCGACGGTGGCTCGCGCTATCAATCGAAGCTGTTCAATCCGGCTTTCCTGAAGGAAAAAGGCCTGCCGATCCCCTCCTGGCTGGCCGACTGACAAGGACCCGCAAACATGACCTACGCCAATCCCGATGCCGTGGTTTCAACCGCCTGGCTGGCGGACAACCTGTCCGATCCGAAAGTTAAGGTACTAGACGCCAGTTATCATCTCCCGAATGTGGACCGCGATGCCGACGCCGAGTTCGAGGCCGTCCGCATTCCGGGCGCGATCCGCTTCGACATCGATGACATCTGCGATCCGGACGACCCCCTGCCGCACATGATCCCGTCAGCCGAACGGTTCGCCGAAAAGGTTGCGGCCCTCGGCGTCTCGAGCGGCGACCGGGTCGTGGTCTACGATGTCTACGGCATGCAGTCCGCAGCGCGCGGGTGGTGGATGTTCCGGGTGTTCGGCCACGACACTGTGGCGGTCCTGGACGGCGGGCTGGCGAAATGGCGGGCCGAGGAGCGGGCGACCGAAAGCGGTCCTGCGCCCAAACCGGCCGAAGGCAAATTCTCCGCGAGCTTCCGTCCGGAGCTAGTCCGCAGTCGGGACGACATGCGGGCGAACATTGATGCCCACTCCTATCAGGTGGTCGATGTCCGGGCCGCCGGGCGCTACGCCGGCACCGATCCGGAACCGCGCGCCGGCATGAGGTCGGGACACATCCCGGGCTCTCTCTCGATGCCGTTCCAGGGCATGCTAGACCCCAAGGACAAGACCTTCCTGCCAGCGGAACAGATCAGAGCGGCGATCACCGGCGCCGGTCTCAACCTTGACCGGCCGGTCACCGCCAGCTGCGGGTCCGGCGTCACCGCCTGTATCTTCGCCTTGGGAGCCCATCTGGTCGGCAAGTCGGACGTGGCTGTCTATGACGGCTCCTGGTCGGACTGGGGCGGACGGGACGACACACCAATCGCCACCGGCACCTGACGCGCCATGTCCGCCGCTTTCCGGCCCGCCACCGACGAGGATGTGGTCCCGATCATCGATCTCTGGACCCGCGCGGGCCTGGTCGTTCCGCATAACGACCCCGCACGGGATATCGCCTTTGCGCGGTCGGTTGACAATGCCGAGGTCTTGGTCGCCGTCGAAACCGATCGGATGGTGGCGGCTGGCATGGTGGGCCACGACGGTCACCGGGGGTGGGTGTACTACATCGGCGTGGACCCTGATCACGGCGGTCGTGGCCTTGGTCGTGCGTTGATGTCCGCCTGCGAAGCGTGGCTCTCGGGTCGTGGTGTGCCCAAGGCGCAGCTGATGATTCGGGACACCAATACTCCGGTTCGCGACTTCTACAGCCGCCTCGGCTGGACCGAAGAGCCGCGCATCGTCATGAGCAAACGACTGGAAGACGGACTCCCGATCGGCCTGGGTACCGTCGAGACGACGGTCACCTCTCTCGAGATTGCAGCGCGTCCCACCCGGGTCGCGAAGCACGCCCCGTCCGGGGTTCGGCTGTCTCTCATGCGGGCGGCCCCACCGAGCGTCGGATTCTATCGCTGGCTCTATGAGGAGGTTGGACGGGATTGGGTCTGGGTGTCACGCCGCCTGATATCGGACGAGGCCCTGCGGGAGATCATCGAGGACCCTTTGGTCGAGATCTACGTACTCTACCTCGACGGCACCCCGGCCGGTTTCGGGGAGATCGACCGGAGAAAGGGCCCCTCCTCGGTCGAACTCGCCTATTTCGGCCTTATGCCACATGCGATCGGCCGCGGCGTCGGCCGCTATTTCATCGACGCCATGGTCGATCTGGCTTGGATGAAGGAGACCGAACGGCTCTGGGTGCATACCTGCGACCTGGATCATCCTCGGGCCCTTGGGATGTATCAGCGCGCCGGGTTCCGCCCGTTCGAGCAGTATACGGAAACCCTTCCGGACCCTCGCCTCGCCGGCCTGCCCCTGCCGATCAGGGGGCACGCTGACGCCGCCGTGATCCCGATGCGGCCGAGCACCGTGACCCAATTGCACCCGAAGACGTGACCGCTGATGCCTTATCTCATCGACCCGCTCCGTTGGGGCGCGCGGGTGGTCGGTTTCGATCCGGCGCATGCGGATGAATTCGAGCGGCTGCTGGATCTGCGCATCCGGGTTCAGCGCGCGCATTTGGAGCGCTTGAACCGATTCCACCCGGAGCGCGCCCGGCAACGGTTCGCCGCTGCCTACGACCCCGGTGCGACCCGCCTGATCACCGTCGACGGAAGCTTCGCCGGTATGATTTCGATCTTTGATCGCGATGACGTCCTGGAAATCGGACAGTTCTATTTGGAGCCTGAGTTTCAGTCGGGTGGGCTCGGTGGGACGATCCTCGCGGCCTTACTCGCGGCGACGGATACCGACGGTCGGATTCTGGTGCTGGATGTCATCCGCGACAGTCCGGCCAACCGCTTCTATAACCGATTCGGGTTCGTCGAGACCCATCAGGCCCCCTACGACATCTATTATCGCCGCGCCGCACCACCCGCTACGGAATGACCCTGGCATCCCGATAGGCTTGCAGGGCTCCGAGAATGGCGCTGCGGCTGGTGATCACCCGATCCGGGGTCTCGAAACCGGCCCGCCGGATCTTGGCATTCGAAGCCATGTCGTCCCACCAGATCCGGAAATTGGTGTCGCCGTAGCCCCAGTTCGCGATGCGGCGCAGATCCGGCTCAATCAGCCCCTCGCGCTTGGCAAGATCAAGCCACAGCCCGTCGGCGCCCAGCATCGCCTCGCCCAGAGGCTGGGTCTTGACCTCGGCCGGCTCGATCTCGAAGAAATCGGCGATGTCGTGCCAAACGTCGCAAAAGCGAAAATAATCGGCGCAGATCACATTGAACGCCTCGTTCCGCGCCGCCGGCGTCGCCATGCACCAAAGGATCGCATCGACCAGAAGCCCCAGATCCGTCACCTGGGTCAGGCTGAAGAAACAGTTCTCGGTTCCGGGAAAGCTCAGCTTCTGGCCACGCTCTCTCCGGATCGTCCCCATGGCCGCCAGCACGCCGACGAGATTGTGTGGGTATCCGAGCGAAAACCCGGTCAGCACATGCGGTCGCAGCGCCGACCAGGACCATTTGGCCCCGGCCCCGGTGCGCGCCACGGCGTAATCCTGCTGATCGTAGTAGAAGTTCCGCACGTCGGCGCGGGCGTCATCCTCCTCGGCCGGTGTGGGATATGCGCCCAAATGGCTGCCGTACCATTTGCACCCGTGGACCAGATGCACATGCGCCAGCGGCGCACCCGCAGCCTCCACGCCTTCGACGACATGACGCAGCATCGCCAGGTTGCGATCCGCCTCGACCGCAGGGTCCGGGTTCGGCGCCCGTCCCGCGAAAACGACGGCCGTCGCATTCGCGGCATTCGCGGCCAATGCGGCGGCGCAGGCCTCACGGACGGCGAGATCGACGGCAACATGTCTGAGACCGGGGATGGCCGGGCTGGGCGGTGTCCGGGAAAGGCCGATGACGGTGCCCCCCTCCGCTAACAGACGTGTCGCCACCGCCCGACCGACGATGCCCGACACGCCTGCCACCACCGTGACGTCTCCCGTACCCGAAGCCATTGCATCCTCCGTTTCGGTCTGTTTGCGTGAGCCTATCAGATTCCAGACGTGCGAAGAGCGCCGCGATATTTCACACGGCGCTCTCCAACAGGCCACCCCCGCCCCCCGACAGCGGCGACCCTCTCCGTCGCAGCGATCGGACGATCAGTGCGCCAGAATCTGGCTGAGGAACAGTTTGGTCCGGTCCGACTTCGGATTGTTGAAGAACTCGTCCGGGGTGTTCTGCTCGACAACCTCGCCCTGGTCCATGAAGATCACCCGATCGGCCACCTTCTTGGCGAACCCCATCTCGTGGGTCACCACCAGCATGGTCATGCCCGTTTCGGCCAACCCAACCATCACGTCCAGCACTTCCGAAATCATCTCCGGATCGAGCGCCGAGGTCGGCTCGTCGAACAGCATGATGTTCGGGCTCATGCAGAGCGAGCGGGCGATCGCCACACGCTGCTGCTGCCCTCCGGAAAGCTGACCGGGATACTTCGCCGCCTGTTCCGGAATCTTCACCCGCTCCAGATACTGCATGGCGATCTTCTCTGCCTCGGCCTTCGGCAGGCCCTTCACCCAAATCGGCGCAAGCGTGCAGTTCTCGAGGATCGTCAGATGCGGGAACAGATTGAAGCTCTGGAACACCATCCCGACGTCGCGCCGAATGGCGTCGATGTTCTTCACATTGGTATCCAGAGCCGTGCCGTTGACCAGAATGTCACCGGCCTGATGCTCCTCGAGCCGGTTAATGCACCGGATCAAGGTCGACTTCCCGGAGCCGGACGGCCCGCAGATCACGATCCGCTCACCCTTGTTGACCGACAGGGCGATGTCCTTGAGAACGTGGAACTCTCCGTACCACTTGTTCACCTGAACCAGTTCAATAACGACCTCGTCTGACATCGTGGAGGCGACATATTCTCCAGATGTCGGGTCGACGCTGCTGGTATCCATGCTCATTGCGTTGGTATCCCTGTTCGACTGGTTGAGGGGTTCGGATCAGCGTCGGCCGTAGCCGCCTGCGATCGTCCGCTCAAGATGTTGGCTGTACTTCGACATTGCGAAGCAGATGATGAAGAACACACCGGCCGCAAACAGCATCGGTTCGGCATGAAGTCCGAGCCAGTTCGGATCCTGTCCCGAGGCTTTTGCCATCAGCAGGATATCGTAGAGCCCGATGATCGAGACCAGCGTTGTGTCCTTCAGAAGCCCGATGAAGTTTCCGACGATGTTCGGGATCATCAGCTTCAGAGCCTGGGGCATGACGATGAAGGTCGTGACCTTCCAGTAGTTCAGTCCCAAGGCCTGAGCGGCTTCGTACTGGCCCTTCGGAATCGCCTGCAACCCGCCGCGCACGATCTCCGCCATGTAGGCCGACGCGAAGATACAGACCGCGACGATAACCATGACGAGTTTGTCCGGGTTCAGCTCGACCGGCAGGAACAAGGGCATCATGGTCACGGCCATGAAAAGAATGGTGATCAACGGCACCGAGCGGAACAACTCGATCCACATGGTGCAGAAAACCCGGATCACCGGCATCTTGGACCGACGGCCGAGCGCCAATATGACGCCGCTCGGAATTGCCGAGGCAATGGCGATGCCGGAGATGCAAAGGGTCAGGAACAGACCGCCCCAATCGGTGGTCGGAACCGCCACCAGATCCCACGAGCTTTCGTAGGCTAAGGCTCCCAGGAACACGACGGCAAAGCCGGCCAGCAGCACCCATTTGTGCAACCGGTCATCCTTGTCCGCCATGCCGGTAAGCTCGACCACAAGCTTCCCGACGGATTTGTTCATCGCATAGCTGGTGATCACGTTCAGCCAGACGGTCACGAACAAGGCGAGCGCCAGTGACGATGTCAGCATCAGGAAACTGCCGGCCTCGCCCCCGAGCAGGATGTGCGCCGCCAGGAACGGAAAGGTCAGGACGGCCGAGAGACCGGTCTGGATCTTGGCCGTCACCCGCGGCAGCCAGAACGGCATGAGCCACAATACCAGGATCGCCAGGCACAGCTGGACACGCCACTGCTCCGGGTCCGGATATCTGCCGTAGATGTACTGGTTCATCCAGACAGCGACACCCGCCCAACAGGCGCCGCTGTGCCCGACCTTTTCGCCATTGGGCAGTACGGTGTCGAGGCACTCGCGGTAACTGTTGGCCTCCCATACGGCATTGGCGATGCCGTACTGGTAAACGGTGACCAGCAATGTGCCGATCAGCCAGATACCCACCACGGTGAAGATCGTGTCGATCGGCCCACCGAACAGGTTCTTACGCAACCAACCGACAACCCCAACGGTGTTGGGCGGCGGAGGGAGGCTCGGTTTCGGCCGGAAGACGGCGTCGGAGTGAGTCGTGTCCGACATCTCAACGCTCCTTCAACTGAACGGATTTATTGTACTGGTTCAGCGCCAGCGAGATCGACAGGCTGACCGTCATGTAGAACAGCATGACCATGGCCACGATCTCGATCGCGTGACCCGACTGGTTGAGCGAGGTCTGCATGAACACGGCGACCAGGTCGGGGAAGCCGATGGCGATCGCGAGGGAAGAGTTCTTCACCACGTTCATCCAGTTCGAGATCATCGGCGGCACGACCGCCCGCATGGCCTGTGGGATGATCACGAGACGCAGGGTCCAGCTCGGCTTCAGGCCAAGCGAGTACGAGGCCTCGGTCTGACCGTGGCTGACCGAAAGGATACCCGCGCGAACCGCCTCTGCCATGAAACAGGAATGGTAGATCGTCAGCGCGAGAAGCAGCGCGCAGAATGCCGGCGGGACCGAACCGCCCCCGACGAAGTTGAAACCCTGGAGGGTCGGCAGATCGAACGCCAACGGCGCGCCGGTCACCAGAAAAACCACCAGGGGAAACCCGAAAATCAGGCCGAGCGAGATCGGGAACACCGGTGTCTTCTGGCCGGTGTCGAACAGCCGCTTCGTGGCCCACTTGGAAAGGATGAACGCCCCGACAATGCCGATGACGAAGGCGCCGGCGGTCAGGAAGAACAAGTCGCCAGGCTGCGGTGAGGGAAAATAGAATCCGCGGTTGTTCAGAACGAACCCAGTCATCGGCTCAAGGCTCTGGCGCGGCGAGGGCAGCAGCGCGAAGACCGTCAGGAACCAGAACAGGATCTGCAGGAGCAGCGGTGTGTTCCGCAGGATCTCCACGTACCAAGCAGCGATGTTCCGGATCAGCCAGTTCTTCGAGAGGCGGAGTACGCCCATGACGAATCCAAGGAACGTGCTGGTCAAGATCGCGATCGCCGCGACCAAGAGCGTATTTCCAATGCCGACCAGGAACACGTGAAAATAGGTATCGCCTGGCGTGTAGGGGATCAGCGACCAAGCGATCGAAAAGCCGGCTGTAGACCCCAGAAAGCCGAAACCGACCTCCATGCCGCGCGCATCCAGATTGGCGGCCGTGTTGGCGTATAGATAATAGCCAGCAACCAGGACGATAGCGCCAACCAAGAGCTGATAGAAAACCGAACGAAACCGTTCGTCGTTGATGAAAGCGAGCGCAGACTTGCCGCTGCTGCCAGACGACGAGCCGCCTTTCTCAATCACCGCCATGGCCGGTGCCTCCGTAAAACGCGATAAATGATGCCGGACCGAAAGGAGGAACGCCCGACCTCCAAGGGAGGCCGGGCGTTCTACCGATTAGGTCTTACCGGAACGGCGGGGAGTACATCAGACCGCCGCGGGTCCACAGGTCATTGACCGAACCCTTCCGCGGGATGTTCATGACGGTCTTTGCGCCCATGTACTCTTCATAGTTCTCGCCGTAGTTGCCCACCATCTTGATGATGTTGTAGGCCCAATCCGGACCGAGGCCGAGACCCGTGTTCAGGTCGCCCTCGACGCCAAGCATACGCTTGACTTCAGGATTGGCGCTGTTGGCCTTCATGTCGTCGACATTCGACGAGCTCATGCCCAGCTCCTCGGCGTTCACCATCGCGAAAACGGACCACATCACGATGTCGTTCCACTGGCTGTCGTTCTGACGAACGACCGGGCCCAGAGGCTCCTTCGAGATGGTCTCCGGCAGGATCTCGAAGATCGTCTGATCCGGGGCCTTGGCACGGATAGACGCGAGACCCGACTTGTCGTTGGTGACCGCATCGCAGCCGCCGGAGAAGAAGGTGCTGTCACGGACGTTGCTGTCCTCGAACACCACCGGGGTGATGCCGAGATCGTTGGTCCGTGCGTAATCGGTCAGGTTCAGCTCGGTGGTCGTGCCGGTCAGCACGCAAACCGTTGCGCCCTTAAGTTCCAGGGCGCTGGTCAGACCCAGATCCTTATTAACCATGAAACCCTGGCCGTCGTAGAAGTTCACCGTGGTGAAATCCAGACCAAGCTGGGTGTCGCGGAACAGAGTCCAGGTTGTGGTGCGGGACAGCATGTCCGACTCACCATTTGCCATCGCGGTGAAGCGAACGGCCGACGTTACGGACTGATATTCGATCTTGTCCGGATCGCCGAAGATCGCCGCGGAAACCGCACGGCAGTTCTCGACGTCGAAGCCGGACCACTTGCCGTCATCGGACAGCGAGTAGAAGCCCGGCGCCGGAGTGCCGACCTGGCAGCGGAGAATGCCACGGCTCTTGACGATGTCGAGCGTGCTCTCCTGAGCCATAACAGGCTCCGGGGTGAACGAAAGAGCTGCAAGCAGCCCAGCGCCCAAACCCAAGAGGTTGACTTTCTTCATGTGAAACCCACCCAGTTTTTTTCGTTGTGACAAAGACCGGTGTTCGGCCTGCGCTCCCAATCGCAAGGACCTTGCCAAGCCGAAACCCCCGATATTCCTAGCCAATCCCCAGTCCACCGCGCCCATTCGTGCCCAAACAGAAGGCACATATTGCTTTTATGACGCAAAACCGAGCAAACGCACGGAACACCAGCATTCCAACACGGTCCTTCCCGCGAACGCAAGGCTTTCACCGTCCTTGACATTGGGGAGGTACCCTTTACCGGGGCGGTCGTCGTATTATGACGCCCAGGAATTCGGATCGGACGATTGCATCCATCACCGCTCCCGCAACGCTCATGAAAGGTAACCCCATGTCGGACCGCTCGCCCAGTTCAGTGAATGGCGGTGCCAAGACCCAGAAAGTCGGCACCCGTTTGGCCCATGCGGGGCGCAGCCCCCACGAAAATCACGGCGTGGTGAATCCGCCGGTCTACCATGCCTCCACCATCCTCCAGCCCTCCTATGCGACCTGGCTGGAAAGCCGACATCCGGATTTCGAAGGCTACCGCTACGGCCGAGTCGGCACGCCTACCAGCCGTTCTTTCGAACAGGCCGTGGCGGAACTCTACGGCGCCGCGGATGCGGTTGCCGTCTCGTCGGGTCTCGCGGCGATCGCCGGCGCGCTGATGGCCGTCCTGAAAGCGGGCGACCATCTGCTGGTCAGCGACAGTGCCTATTTCCCGACACGTAAGTTCTGCGACAACATGCTGGCCCGGTACGGGGTCGAGACAACCTACTACGATCCGGCGATCGGTTCCGGAATCTCCGCACTGATGCGGGACAACACCAAGGCCATCTATACCGAAGCACCGGGCTCCCTCACCTTCGAGATGCAGGACATCCCGGCGATCGCCGAAGTGGCGCACGCGCGCGGCGCCGTGGTGCTGACCGACAACACCTGGGGCACGCCGCTGCATTTCGATCCACTTTCGAAAGGCGTGGACATCGTAATCGAGGCGGTCACTAAGTACATCTGCGGTCATTCCGACGTCATGATGGGGGTGATCGCCAGCACCGCCGAATGGGCGCCCGAGGTGCGGGCCATGGTGAAGATGCATGGCAACTGCTCAGGGCCGGACGATCTCTACCTTGCCCTGCGCGGTCTGCGCACCATGGGGGTGCGCCTCAAGCAGAACGAGGCCACCGGCATCGCGTTGGCGACTTGGCTGGAATCCCGCCCCGAGGTCTCCCGAGTCTATCATCCGGCCCTGCCGAGCCACCCGGACAACGCCTTGTTCAAGCGCGACTTCACGGGTGCCTGCGGCCTGTTCTCCTTCGTGCTCAAGCCGGTTCCGAAGTCAGCGCTCGCGGCTTTCCTCGACGGACTGGAACTCTACGGCATGGGCGCCAGTTGGGGCGGCTTCGAAAGCCTGATCCTGCCGGGAGATCCGGCCAAGTTGCGCACGGCGACGACCTGGGACGATCCGGGTCAGTTGCTCCGGGTCCATGCCGGGCTGGAGGACCCGGTTGACCTGATCGCCGATCTCAAGGCCGGATTCGCTCGCCTGAATGCCGCCGCCGCCGACGCGGCGGCCTAAGATCGATGGCTGCCACCCCCCCCGCTCCAAAGCCCCGTATCCGCATTCTGATCGGCGACACGGTGGCGCTTGGCCCGGGCAAGGCGCGGCTTCTGGAGGCAATCGAGCAAACCGGTTCGATCGCCGCCGCCGCCCGCGCCATGAGCATGTCCTATGGCCGGGCGTGGCAACTGGTGCGAGCGATGAACGGAGACTTCGTCAGCCCCCTCGTTCAACGCGAGGCCGGCGGCCGGGGCGGCGGCGGGGCGGTCGTCACAGATCTGGGTCACGACGCGCTCACCCGGTATCGCGAAATCGAACGCTCCGCCGGAGCCGCGGTCGAGACCGAAGTCTCTGAATTTTCGGAACTCCTTAAAGTCCCCTCGGAGTAGCGGTCGACAGTGCTGGATCAAAAATCCGCCAAGCGTTATACATGGACATGAATAACGCCGTGATGATTGCCCTGCAACGGGATCGAGCACTGATATGATCCATCGGCTTCGTAGCCGAATTTCGGCCGGCCTCCTCCTTATGGCGCTGTCCTGTCCCGGTCCCGGGATCGCCGCACAGGACCGTGTCCTGGTCTTCGCGGCGGCCAGCACCCGGGAAGCGGTCGAGGCGGTGCTAGAGGTTGGACACCGGGAACAGGGAATCGACGCGGTCGCCTCATTCGCCTCTAGTGCGGCTTTGGCCAGGCAGATCGAGTCCGGTGCACCGGCCGATCTCTATCTCTCCGCCAACATTGCCTGGATGGACCACGTCGAGGCGGCGGGGCTGATCGATCCGGGCTCCAGACAGGACTTGATCGGGAATGGACTGGTTCTGATCGCGCCGCTGGGGCGTTCTCCTCTGGCGGCAGCAAAGCTGCTGGCCGCGGAAAGTCCGATCCTGGACTGGCTGTCCGGCGGTCGGCTCGCCATCGGAGAGCCAAATTCCGTTCCGGCCGGGATATACGCCCGACAGGCGCTGAACTCTCTCGGGCTCTGGAAGACGGTCGAGGATCACCTCGCTCCCTCGGGGGACGTGCGGGCCGCCCTGGCTCTGGTCGAGCGAGATGCGGTTCCCCTCGGGATTGTCTACCGCAGCGACGCCCACGCCTCCCGGAGGGTCGAGGTGGTGGCCGAGGTCCCGCGCGCCAACCATGCACCGATCCGCTATCCGATCGCGTTGACCCGAGAGGGAGCCGGATCACCGCAGGCGATCTCCTTGATGGACCTCTTCCTGTCGCCGGAAGGTCAGGCCCACTTCACATCCCATGGATTTGTCGCGGTAGACTGACTCGCAATGGAACCCCTTTTGAGCGAAACCGAATCAACGGCACTCTGGTTGACCCTAAAGGTCGCATTCTGGTCGGTGACGATCTCGATCCTGCCGGCCATCGCCGTCGCCATGGCGTTGGCGCGCGGACGTTTTCCCGGAAAATCGGTTCTGGATGGGATCATCCACCTGCCCTTGGTGCTGCCGCCGGTCGTCGTCGGTTACCTGCTGTTGGAGCTGTTCAGCCGAAACGGTCCACTCGGACTTTGGCTGAAGTCCACTTTCGACGTCTCGATCGCGTTCAGCTGGCAGGGCGCGGCCCTGGCCAGTGCGGTAATGGCCTTCCCCCTGATCGTGCGTGCGATCCGGCTTTCCTTGGAAGCGATTGACCCAGGGCTCGAGTCGGCCGCGCGGACCTTGGGGGCCGGGCGGCTGCGGGTGCTGCTGACCGTCACCCTTCCGCTCTCCCTGCCCGGTCTTCTGGCGGGTACGATCCTCGGGTTTGCACGATCCTTGGGCGAATTCGGCGCCACCATCACCTTCGTCTCGAACATTCCCGGCGAGACGCAGACGCTGCCTCTGGCGCTGTTTTCGAAAGCACAGATCCCCGGCGGCGAGGCCGCCGCTGTGCGCCTCACCCTGATCTCGGTGGCGATCGCCTTCATCGCCCTCGGCGCGTCGGAACTCCTTGCACGGCGCATGCGGGCGCGTATCGGCCTGAAGGAGCGGGGCCCGTCATGATCGAAATCCGCATCGAAAAAGCCCTCGGCGCGTTCTCGCTCGACATCGACCTCACCCTGCCCGCCGATGGGATCAGTGCCCTTTTCGGCGCCTCAGGCGCCGGCAAGAGCAGCATTCTGAACGCAGTCGCAGGTCTGCTGCGGCCGGACACGGGGCGCATCGCGCTTGGCGAGCGGGTTCTGTTCGATTCCAGCAGGGGCATCGATACGCCGGTTCGGAACCGACGACTGGGGGTCGTGTTTCAGGACGGCCGCCTGTTTCCGCACATGACGGTCCGGTCCAATCTGCTCTACGGAACCCCAGCAGATGGGACCGCTGCGCCGCCGGCATTCGACGATGTGGTCGATCTTCTGGGGGTTTCTCATCTGCTGGACCGGCGACCCGGCGACCTCTCCGGCGGTGAGCGCCAGCGGGTGGCCATCGGACGGGCACTGCTGATGAAGCCCGATGTGCTTTTGATGGACGAGCCTCTGGCCGCGCTCGACGGCGCGCGCAAGGCCGAAATCCTGCCGATGTTGTCCGAACTCCGAGCCTTGCGCCGCATTCCGATCCTCTATGTCAGCCACCAGATGGATGAAGTGGTGCGACTGGCAGACACGCTGGTACTGGTCGACGGCGGGCGGATCGCGGCCATGGATAGCGTCGAGGCTCTCACCAGCCGTCTGGACCTGCGGCACCTGACCGGCCGACATGAGGCGGGCTCGGTGCTACGCGGTACGGTGACCGGCTCCGATACCGAGTGGGGACTGACGGAGCTGTCGGTCGGAGGTGCAAAACTTTTCGTCTCGACGCTGGGTTTGGAGCGCGGAACGCCGGTGCGCCTGCGTATCCGGGCCCGTGACGTGGCCATTGCCCTCACCCCGCCAGAGGACGCCAGCTTTCTGAACATGCTGCCCGCAACAGTCGCGGAGATTGCCGAGGCAGACGGCGCCAGCCTGGATATCAGCCTCGCCCTCTCCGACGCACCCCATGCACCGCGTCTCTGGGCAAGGATCACCCGGCGGTCGGCCGACCGGCTGGGTTTGCGGTTGGGCCTTCCGGTTCACGCGCTGCTCAAGACCGTCGGCATTGACCGGCACACACTGGCCGGCCCGCACAAGTAGGATCAGGCGAATTTCTTGAATGCGATCCCGCCCGCCTTCTTGATCTGCTCGACCAGTGCGACTTCCCAGGACAGATAATCGTTCATGGCCTTTTCGATCTCGGCCTTGTTCTTACGGTCATAGGGCCGGAGATAGCTGTCGTTGGGGGCGTTGAGCACGGCGGTGATGCCGCTCGCCATCGGCAGTTTCAGTGCCTCCCAGGCGGCGTTGCCGCCATCGACAATCGCCACATCCCATCCGGCGCCGAGCAGTTCAGCGGCAGCGAAACGGGCCAGCAGGCTGCTGTCCGGCGACGTCAGCAGGATTCTGTGGTCGGCCGGAATCTTATCGATATTGGCCAGAATCTCGGTCCGGTTGGCCCACCACGCGCCTTCCGGATGTCCGTCGCGATACTCCAGCGCCTTCGACAGATCGAGGAGGGTGGCGGTCCCGGCCTCCATCATCTCCAGCGCCTCCGCGGGTGACACCTCGTTCAACGGCGGCAGGGCCTCCAGTCCCAGGATCGGTGGCACATAGGGGCCGGACACGGTCTTCTGGCTCTCGAACCCGTCCTGCAGGACGAACACCTCGGTCCAGCCGAGCTGCGCCAGCCAGCTCGCCGTCATGTTCGCGCGAACCAGCTTGTCATCGACCAGCACGATACGGGCATTCCGGACCGGGACGTAAAAATCTGTCGACTGCACCAATTGGCCGCCTGGGGCATGCCAGCTGTCGGCGATCCGCTCGGCTTCGAACTCCTCGTTCGTCCGCACATCGAGCACGAACAGCGACCGGCTGTCCCGCTCCGCGCGCCAAAGATCCAAGGCTGCGGCGTCGACACCGCGCACCCCGAACCGGGTGGCGACCTGTGCCGAGCGCTTCTGCGCCTCCAGCAGGGTCTCCGGCGACGGTTCCGGGCCGAACTCCTGCTTGCCGTGCTCCAGCTTGTAGCCCGACAGGTGCCAGCCCATGGTGCCGTTCCGCAGCGCCACGACCTTGTTGGGTATGCCGGCATTGATCAGCGACTGGGCGCCGATGATCGAGCGGGTTCGTCCCGCACAGTTCACCACCACGGTGGTGTCCGGGTCCGGCGCCATCTCGCCCACCCGCATCACCAATTCGGCCCCAGGCACATCGATTCCGGTCGGGATGTTCATAACCCGGTATTCGTCCATCGGCCGGCTGTCGACCACAATCAGCTTCTGATCGCTGTCCATCATAGCCTTCAGCTCATCGGCGGAAACCGACGGGGTGTCATAGGCATGCTCCACGAACTCGCCGAAAGCCTTGGACGGTACGAACATGCCGCTGAACAGCTCAAGCCCGGCCGCAGCCCATGCCTTCGTTCCACCCTCCATCATTTTGACGTCGGTATACCCAAGCGCCATGAACTTGCGCGCGGCGGTCTCCGCCAGCCCCTCGCCCTCTCCGGAATCCTCAACAACGATCGGGACCGATTTCCGGGGCAGACGCTCACCGGCAAGCAACTCGAACCGCGCCAAAGGAATGTTTGCCGCCAGAATCGGATGCGAGGCGCCGTAGGCCCCCTGCTCCCGCACATCAATCAGCGCGATCTCCCCGGAGCCGTCCAGCAAAGCCTTCACGGTCTCGGCGTCGATTGTGGCGATAGGGGTCATAGCTCAGTCCTCCCGAAGTACTGTTTTTTTGTATTCAGGCGTCGGCACCCTCAAGCACTTCGGCCGCCTTCAACCAGATCTCTTCAGCCTTATCGACGGCAGCGTCCAGTTCCGCCTTCTTATGGATCATTTTCTGCAGATCCGATGTCGACCCGCTATAGGTTCCCTGATCGCCCAGCTTGGCCACAAGCGAGTCGCGCTCGGCAATCAGTCTTTCGAGCTTCCGCTCCGCCTCTTTCGCGGTCTTGCGGGCCTCGGCGCTGAGACGGCGCGCCTCCGCCTTGTCGCGGCGCTGGTCCTTCTTGTTCTTGCCGCCGTCCTCCGACCTAGCCTTTGCCTTGCCGTCACCACGGCGGTCGACTCGGATGTAGTCGCGATAGGCAGCCAGATCGCCGTCGAAGGTCTTCACGGTGCCGTCCGCGACCAGCCACAGCCGGTCGACCGTCAGTTCCACCAGACGTCGATCATGGCTGATCAGAACCACGGCGCCGGGAAAATCGTTCAGCGCATTCACCAAAGCGCCACGGGCATCGATATCCAAGTGGTTGGTCGGCTCGTCGAGCACCAGGACGTGCGGATCATCCGCCATGACCAGGGCAAGCGACAGACGCGCCTTCTCGCCACCGGACAGTTTCCCCACCTGAGTGGTCTGCTTCGTCTGGATCAGCCCGACGGAGCCGAGCCGGGACCGCACCCGGTCGACCTGGATCGCCGGAAGCCGGCGAGACAGGTGCTCGATCGGCGTGTCATTCGGATCCAGTTCCTCGGCGTGGTGCTGCGCCACATAGCCGACCCGCAGCTTGGACGCCCGGTGCTCCTCGCCGCCCTGGAACTTGAGCTCGCCCGCGATCAGCCGTGCCAAAGTGGTCTTGCCGTTACCGTTTGCCCCAAGCAGGCCGATCCGGTCGTCCGGATCCAACCGCATGTCGACATGGGACAGTACCGGCTTGCCCGACGTGTACCCGAACGACGCCTTCTCGAAAGACAGCAGCGGCGGCGCCAGTTCGTCGGGTACCGGAAACTGGAACCGGGTCTCCGGCTCGGAGACCGCGTTCGGCAGCACCTCCATCTTCTCCAGCATCTTGAGTCGGCTCTGCGCCTGCCGTGCCTTCGACGCTTTGTACCGGAACCGGTCGACAAAGGACTGAAGATGCGCCCTTCGGGCGTCCTGCTTACCGCGCTGCGCCTCGATCTGGGCCAGTCGCTGCTCACGCTCACGCTCGAACGTGTCGTAGTCGCCGGTGTATTGGATCAGCGTCTGCGTCTCCACGTGGATCAGACCGGTCACCACCGAGTTCAGCATGTCCCGATCGTGGCTGACGATGATCATGGCCTTCGGGTAGGCCCGCAGATGCGCCTCCAGCCAGATCGTGGTCTCAAGGTCCAAGTGGTTGGTCGGCTCGTCGAGCAGCAGCAATTCCGGCTCCTGGAACAGCACTGCCGCAAGGGCGACACGCATTCGCCAGCCGCCCGAATAGGAGGACAACGGCTGGTTCTGCATCTCTTCGTCGAAACCGAGCCCGGCGAGAATTCGCGCTGCCCGCGCCGGCGCCACATGGGCGTCGATATCGACCAGACGGGTCTGGATTTCGGCGATCCGGTTCGGATCGGTCTCGTGCTCGGCCTGGTCGAGCAGGCTCGCCCGCTCCACATCGGCGGCCAGCACATGCTCGATCGGCGTCTCGGGCCCGCCTGGCGCTTCCTGCTTGACCCAGCCGAAGGAATTCGGCCGGGCGAAGTCACCGACCAGCTTCACTTCGCCGGAATCCGTCTGCAGTTCGCCCGCGATCACCTTGAGCAGAGTCGACTTTCCGGTTCCGTTTCGGCCGATCAGGCCGATCCGGTGTCCGGGCGACACGGTCGCCGACGCATTCTCAAGGAGAACGCGGCCGGCGATACGAACGGTGATATCTCGAATGGTCAACATGGCGCCGGTAGATACCACCGGTACCGCCCGCCGACAATTGATCCTGCTGCAATGCGGGAAAAATCCTGACAAACCGGCCGAGACAGGCGCGGATTCAATCCGACGCTATCTCTCGAACCGGCCAGGGTTTATCACAGAGGAATGTCCACGCCCCGCTCTCCTCTCTCGGCCCTGCCGCTGATCGGCAGTTCGGCGCCCGCCAAGGCGATCCTGCTGATGCTGGCGGCAAGCCTGATCGTCACAGTCAACGATGCCATCGCGAAATGGCTGACCGCGCACTATTCGACCGGACAGATTCTCGCGGTGCGCGGCGGGATGGTGATCACCCTGGCCGTGTCTTGGGTCCTGGTACGCCGACGGCCGGATCTGCTGCGCGTCCGAAACTGGAAGGCGCAGCTGACCCGCGGCGCGCTGATGTGCGTCTCGACGTTTCTGTTCATCACCTCACTGAAGTTTCTGCCGATTGCGGACGCAATCGCGATCTCGTTTGCGGGGCCGATCTTCGCGACCATGCTTGCCGCTTTGATCCTGAAGGAACCGGTCGGCTGGCGCCGCTGGACCGCGATCGGGGTCGGGTTCATCGGCGTGCTGATCATGGTCCGGCCGGCACCGGAGATCTTCCGTCTGGTCGCGTTGCTGCCCGTGCTGGCCGCGTTCATCGGAGCCTTCCGGGACATCATCACTCGCACCATGAGCACCGGCGGTGAGAGTACAGTTGCCACCCTGGTCGTCTCGACCTCGGTCGTCGCCTTCGGGGGTTTGCTCACACTGCCCTGGGGATGGGCGCCGATCACCCTGGAGCATCTGGGATTGTTCGTCGTCACTGCGGTCCTGGTCGGAATCGCGCAATCCTGCATGATCGAGGCGTTCCGGTGGGGCGAGGTCGGGCTGATCGGCCCCTTCAAATACTCAAGCCTAGTCTGGGCGGTCATTCTGGGCCTTCTGGTGTGGGGCGACCTGCCCGGGCCGTGGACCCTTGCCGGGGCGAGCGTGCTGACCGGCAGCGGGCTTTACATCTGGCGGCGAGAGGCTGTTCTGGCACGGCGACGCCCTGCGCTATCCGATTGACGGATGGCGGATGGCGGATGGCGGATGGCGGATCGCCGCACCGGTTGTGCGCGGCACGGACCGTTCCCATGTTTTTTGCTATGAACACGTCAAATGAAAAGGGGTCTCCGGAACCGGCCGAAGCTCTGTCCGTCCACTACAACGGCGGCTGCCCCATTTGCAGGCCGGAGGTGGAGCACTACAAACGGAGCGCAGAGACCTCGGGTGTACAGCACCTGCGTTTCATCGATATCACGACCGATAGCGCCCGGCTTAATGCCCTTGGGATCAGTTTCGACGATGCCGCGCGGCGGTTTACGGTCGTCGATGGAAACGGTCGGGTCCAACAGGGCGTGGATGGATTCATAACACTGTGGAGCGCCCTTCCGCGTTATCGGTGGCTCGCCTCAATCGTCGCGTTCCCGCCCATGAAATGGATCGCGGAAGCGGTCTACGATAACGTGCTGGCGCCGCTGCTCTACTGGTCGAACCGCCGCGCCGGACGCCTGCCGGCTCCATGATGAGCGATGGATACGTCGTCCACATTCCCGAATTCACACAAAAGAAAGAGAGGACCCATGTCCGCACAAGCGACGGAACAAGACATCATCGACGATCCCACCTCGCATTTCGACACCCCGGCAGCCGTCCTGGCCGATACGTCGCTGAATTTCGAGACCAAGCGTAAAGTATTGGAGACATGGCGGCTCGACGCCGTGCGGTTGCAGGCTTCGGAGGGAGAGAATATGGCCGGCGGCGAACCGAACCGCTTGGGTGAAGTCGACCGGGCGCTGCGAGAACTCGAGGAGGGAGGTGCATGATGGATTCCTCCGGCGCATCCGCTTTCTGGCGTTTCGAGACGGTGGCCCGACCGGACGACCCCCGCTGGCTCGACGCACAACGCTATGACCACGTTCTAGTGCGCGCCGAAACTCTCGGCGAGGCGATCAAAACCGCCGAGCGCGAACTCGGCCGCACGCCTGCCGGTGCCTCGGACACGGTCGGCAACGAGACTCCTTCCGAGCGCTCCGGTTTCGGCGACGCAAAACTCTATGTGGCTCGGCAAGTGTCAGCTGACGATGTCAGCTTTGAGGCGTCCGGTCCGCCGACGGTCTTGGATACTTCACCGTCGAGGGCCTGATATCCCCTCTAGGAGGCCAGAGCGGCGTCGACGGAATCTCCAAGCGTGTCGACGATATCGGCGACCTGGGCGTCGGTAATGATAAAGGGCGGGGCCACGAGCACATGGTCGCCCCGCTGGCCATCGATCGTCCCTCCCATCGGGTAGACCATCAGGCCGCGCGCCAGCGCTTCCTTCTTGATGATCGCGTTCAACTTCCGCTTCGGGTCGAATGGCTCCTTGGTAACCTGATCCGCCACCAGTTCAATCCCCAGGAACAGACCCCGGCCCCTGATGTCGCCGACATGGGCATTGTTGCCGAAACGGGATTCCAGAGCCGCCCGCAGCTTCGCGCCCTTGTCCCGGACATTCTGGATCAGGTTATCGTCTCGAATGGCATGCTGAACCGCCAATCCCGCAGCACAGGCGGCCGGGTGCCCCATATAGGTATGGCCGTGCTGAAAGAACCCGGACCCGGCACGGATCGCATCGTAGATCCGTGCCGAAATCAGCGTGGCCCCAATCGGCTGATAGCCGGCTCCCAGCCCTTTGGCGATGGTCAGCAAGTCCGGCGCCACGCCATCCTCGTCGCAGGCAAACAGGTGGCCGGTCCGCCCCATCCCGCACATGATCTCATCGAAGATCAACAGAATGCCGTATTGGTCGCAGATCTCGCGCACCCTCTTGAGGTAGCCGTGCACCGCCGGGACCGCACCGGAGGTGGCCCCAACCACCGGCTCGCAGATAAAAGCCGCAACAGTTTCGGAGCCAGCCGCCAGGATCGCCGCCTCAAGTTCATCGGCAACGCGCCGTCCGTATTCTTCCACCGTCTCGTCCGCCCGCTGGTCCCGATAGGCGTAACAGGGAGCCACATGTGTTGCATCGATCAGCAGGGGACGGAATTGCGCTCGACGCCACTCGTTGCCGCCGGCGGCCAGCGCTCCCAAGGTATTGCCGTGATAGCTCTGGCGGCGGGCGATTATCTTGTGCCGCTCGGGCTGCCCGATCTCCATGAAATACTGCCGTGAGAGCTTGAGAGCAGCCTCGACCGCCTCGGACCCGCCGGACACGAAGTAGACCATGTCCAGATCGCCCGGCGCCTGGTCCGCGAGATAGGCCGCCAGCTCTTCCATCGGCTCATTGGTGAAGAACCCTGTATGGGCGTAAGGAATCCGGTCAAGCTGTGACTTGATCGCGTCGACAACTCCTCTATGGCTGTGGCCAAGACAGGATACGGCGGCGCCGCCGGAGGCATCCAGGTACCGCTTGCCCGCCGCGTCGATGATATAGGCGCCCTCGCCCGATGCCACTGATGGCGGCAGATGGTTGGCATTGCGATGGAAGACATGGGTCTTGCGGGGGCTGGGGCTGGTCGCCATGGCGGAAATCCTTCCGTGATCAGGAACGCGCTCTCGGGGCCATAACGCGCCCCGCAGATAAAGGCGTCAATACGAGAGAGCAGACTCCGGTCACCGTGGCCGAAAACCCTGGGTTTCGGGTAGGGTCAGGGTCCAGACCACAATCTGCCGCAACACCCGTCCCAAAGCCACATCGAAGGTTTCGACGATCCGGTCGAGTTTGTTCTCCGGCGCGACAATCCGTTGGGTCTCCGTCGTGACGGCGACGATGACTCGCTTCGGTAAGCCTATCAGTTTTGCGTTGATGGAAACATGAACGAAAGGTGCGTCTTCGCTTTCAACGCTCGGATACTCGGCCTGAAACTCCCGCACCTCGCAGCGCAGAACGAAGTTCGAGCGCAGACCAACGGAGTCCCGTCCGACCGCGACGATCTGCCCGGAATTCTCGAAAGACTCGATCAGCAACCGCTGAATCATGTTCGGTGCATCGTCAACCCAGAGCGCGCCGGAGTAGTAGTCCATCTGATACGCACCGCGAGCCACCGCGATCTTGGCGGTCGACAGCACCGCCGGGGACGCCGGTTTCTCGACACCAAGCTGGTACTGGGCGACAGGCAGACCGTCAGGAAACGTGCTTTTGGGCGACAGGGTGTAGAGCTTTGGCGGCTTTGCGATAATCGGCAGAAAACCGCAGCCCGCCATCAGCCCGCTTCCCCCCACTACAGCGACGGCAGGCAGAGAGAGGAAACGGCGGCGGCTTGGATCAAAGGGTGTCTGGCTCATCTTGTATCAACCTGGCCTTCCTGGCTGCCGAAAAGGAACTGGGAGGGGTCCCGATTTATCTGTCGGACAAGCTGGTCGAGATTACCGACCAGGACACGCGCCTCCACCAGGAACTGTGTCACCTCGTAGAGCCCGCTCTGAGAGAAATCCTGCAGACCGGGGCGAATGTCCTCTAGCGCCGCTCCCGCGGATCCGGCCACCCGGCCGATCCGATTGCTGGTGTTTTGCAGGGACTTGGACAAGTCGGCGATTTGACCGTCGAGGCCCGTGGCCGCCCCCCGGATCGCCGACAGGGTCGATTTGGCCTCCTCGGAAACGGACACGAACTCCCGGTCGAGGGACTCAACAACCGGAGCCAATGTCTTCACCGATGTCTCCAACTGGCGGGCCGCCGCCGTCGTCGAATCAATTGCCGTTGCAATGTCCGGCGCCTTGTCCGCGAGCGTGGTGCTGAGGGTCCCGAGGCTGGTGAGGATAGCGGCGAAAGCCTGCTCGTTCTCGGGTTTCAGGAACCGCTCCGCCCGGGCCATAAGCACAACCAACTGGCTCGCGATTTCAGGGGCGGACTTGAACACCTGCTGGAGGCTCGACGGCCTGGACCGCAGGACTGGGATATCGTCATCGGTGGAAACAAGGTCGGCCGCTGCCTGGCTCCCACCTTGAATCTCGATATAGCCGATACCGGTCAGCCCCTGTGCCTCCAGCACCGCGACCATATCCGCCTTGATCGGAACAGTGCTGTCGACCTCGATGATCACGTCGATCTGCTCGACATTGTCCGGATTGATCTGGATCCGCGAAACCGAGCCCACCGGGACGCCCCGATACCGAACGCTGCTGCCCTCATTCAGCCCGGCGACGGAGCCGCTGAAGTCGATTCTGAAGGG
>JANSYC010000169.1 GCA_024742605.1 Alphaproteobacteria bacterium
ACCGGCGCGTCCGGGACGGCGCCTTCCGGCTGGCGCTGCACCGGTTCGGGAATGTCGCCGTCGGAATCCAGCCGGCCCGCGGCTACGACATCGACCCGAAGGCGACCTATCACGACCCGGATCTGGTCCCGCCGCACGCCTATCTGGCCTTTCACACCTGGATCCGGCAGGTCTTCGACGCCCATGCGGTGGTGTTCGTGGGCAAGCACGGCAATCTCGAATGGCTGCCCGGCAAGGCTCTTGCGCTGTCGAAAGACTGCTATCCCGAGGCCATGCTCGGCCCGTTGCCGGTGTTCTATCCGTTTATCGTCAACGATCCCGGTGAAGGCAGTCAGGCCAAGCGCCGGATCTCGGCCACCATCATCGACCATCTCACCCCGCCGCTCACCCGCGCCGAGATCTACGGCCCGCTCAAGGAGCTTGAGGCCTTGGTGGACGAGTATTTCCAGGCCCAGGGCGTCGATCCGCGCCGGCTGCCGATCCTGGCGGACAGCATCCTGGAGACCTCGCGTCGGCTCGGCCTCGACCAGGATATCGGGCTCGCCGAGGACGACGCGGTGGACGCCCGGCTGGCCAAGCTCGACAACCATCTCTGCGAGCTGAAGGAGTTGCAAATCCGGGACGGACTGCATATTTTCGGTAGATCCCCCGGCGGTCGTCAGGAGACCGATCTGCTGGTGGCGTTGGCACGGGTCCCGCGCGGCGCGGGCAAAGGCGGTGACGCCTCGCTGATCCGGGCGCTCGCCAGCGACCTCGGATTGACAGGGTTCGACCCGCTTGACTGCGATATGGCCGGAGCCTGGGGAGGACCACGCCCGGAACGCCTCGTTGCCCTGTCCGGCGCCGTCTGGCGCACCAATGGCGACACGGTCGAGCGCTTGGAACTTCTGGCGGCCCAACTTGTTGAAAAGACTGAGCTGTCCGTTACACGTGAAACGGACGAGTGGCCCGTTGCCGGACAGAGTCTGGACACTGTCGAGACGGTTTTCCGCCCGGCCCTGTACGCTTCGGCCCGGGACGAGATCGGCAATCTGCTGCGCGGACTGGACGGCCGGTTCGTGCCGCCCGGGCCTTCGGGCGCACCGTCGCGGGGGCGGCCGGACGTGCTGCCGACCGGCCGGAATTTCTTCTCGGTCGACACCCGCGCCGTGCCGACCCCCTCGGCCTGGACCCTGGGCTGGAAGTCGGCGACCCTGGTTCTGGAACGCCACGCCCAGGAGCATGGGGACTGGCCCCGGCACATGGCGCTGAGTGCGTGGGGGACCGCGAACATGCGGACCGGCGGCGACGACATCGCCCAGATGCTGGCCTTTCTCGGCGTCCGGCCGACCTGGGACGACGCCTCTGGCCGGGTCACCGGGTTCGAGGTGATGCCGCTCCAAGTGCTGGGCCGGCCGCGGGTCGACGTGACACTCCGGGTGTCCGGCTTCTTCCGCGACGCCTTCCCGCACCAGATCGACCTGATCGACAGCGCCGTACGCGCGGTCAGCCGCCTGGTCGAGCCGCCTGACATGAATCCGCTGGCCGCCCGCGTCGCCGAGGACAGGGCCCGGATGCAGGCCGCCGGCACCGATGCCGCGACCGCCGAGCGCCGCGCCGGGTTCCGGGTCTTCGGCTCGAAGCCCGGCGCCTACGGGGCCGGGCTGCAGGCGCTGATCGACGAGAAGATCTGGGAGGACGAGGCCGACCTGGCGGAGAGCTATCTGGAATGGGGCGGCTACGCCTATGGCCAGGGCGCGGAGGGCGCGTCCGAGCCGGATCTGTTCCGGGCGCGTCTGAAAGGCGCCGAGCTGGTGGTCCACAACCAGGACAACCGGGAGCACGACCTGCTGGACAGCGACGACTACTACCAGTTCGAGGGCGGCATCACCGCCGCCATCCGCCACCTGTCCGGATCGCAGCCGGAGGTCTACCACACCGACAGCTCCCGGCCCGAGACCCCGAAGGTCCGGACCCTGAAGGAGGAGATCGCCCGGATCGTCCGAGGCCGGGCGGCGAACCCGAAATGGATCGCCGGCGTCATGCGCCACGGCTACAAGGGTGCCTTCGAGATCGCCGCCACCGTCGACTACCTGTTCGCCTTCGCCGCCACCGCCCGCTGCGTCGACGACCACCATTTCGACCAGCTGTTCGAGGCCTATCTCGAGGACGACGCGGTGCGCGGGTTCCTGGAACGCGAGAACCCCGCCGCCCTGTCCGAGATCACCGAGCGCTTCCGGGAGGCCATCGACCGGGAACTCTGGCGGCCGAAGCGCAATGCGGTGCACACTCGGATCGCCCAAACCCTGGAGAGACGTCCCTCATGACCGACGATACCGCCTCCCCCGAGATCGATCCCGCCATCGCCGAGCGCCATGCCGAGAAGATGGCGAAGAAGCGCGCCGCGCGGAACAAGATCATGGCCACCAAGGACAAGACCGGCGGCCTGCTGATCGTCCACACCGGCAAGGGCAAGGGCAAGTCGACCGCCGCGTTCGGCATGGTCTGCCGCGCCATCGGCCACGGCATGAAGGTGGGCGTCG
>JANSYC010000085.1 GCA_024742605.1 Alphaproteobacteria bacterium
CGGCCGGCTGAGCGCGGTCGCCATGGCGGACGACGCCGCGCCCCGGTTCCGGGCGATCGCCACGCCGCTGCTCGAGGTTCTGGCCGGCATCCCCACCGTGGTCTACGGCTTCTTCGCCGCCCTGACCGTCGCCCCGTTCTTCCGGAATACCGGCGACGCGATCGGACTGGACGTGGCCTCGGAAAGCGCACTGGCGGCGGGCGTGGTGATGGGGATCATGATCATCCCCTTCGTCTCCTCGCTGTCCGATGACGTGATCAACTCGGTGCCGCAATCCCTGCGCGACGGCTCCTACGGGCTGGGCGCCACCAAATCGGAGACCATCCGTTCGGTGGTGGTCCCGGCGGCCCTGCCCGGCATCGTCGGCGCCCTGCTGCTGGCCACCAGCCGCGCGATCGGCGAGACCATGATCGTGGTGATGGCCGCCGGTCTGGCCGCCAACCTGACGCTCAACCCGCTGGAGGCGGTCACCACCGTCACCGTCCAGATCGTCACCCTGCTGGTCGGCGACCAGGAGTTCGACTCGGCCAAGACCCTTTCGGCCTTCGCGCTGGGTCTGGTTCTGTTCATCGTCACCCTCGCGCTCAACGTGATCGCGCTCAGCGTGGTCCGCAAATATCGAGAGAAGTATGACTGACACAACCCAGCATACGCCTCCGGGCGGCAGACCGACTTCGTCGTCCGCCGATGCCATCAAGCGTCCGGTCCTGTCCGGTCCGCATCTGGCGCGACGCTACCGGACCGAGCGGATCTTCAAGGGCCTGGGTCTGGGGGCGATCATGGTCGCCGCCCTGATCCTGTTCATCCTGGTCGGCAGCATCGTCTCGAAGGGCTACAGCGCGTTCTGGCAGTCCTATGTCCATATCGACATCACCTTCGAGCGCGAGGACTTCACCGACGACAGCGGCAACATCACCGAAGACTCGCTGGCCCGGGCGGATTATTTCACGCTGATCCGCGGCACCCTGGACGAGCTGTTCCCGGACGCCGCCAAGGACCGGCAGCTGCGCCGGAAGCTCTACGGCATCATCTCGTCGAACGCCGATCTGTCCCTGCGCCGTCAGGTCGAGGCGGATCCGGACGCCTATATCGGCAAGACCGTCCCGGTCTGGATCAAGCTGTCCGACGATATCGATTCCGTGGTGAAGGGCTATATCGACCGCAATGAGCCGGAAAACCGGCGGCGGGTCGGGAATGTGGAACTCTCCTGGTACGATTCCTTCCAAGACCAGGACCGGATCGAGAGCTTCTTCAACGTCGATCTGTTCACCAACGGCGACAGCCGCGAGCCCGAAGAGGCCGGCATCCTGGGCGCGCTGGTGGGCTCCATCCTGACCCTGGCCGTCACCCTGGCGCTCTCCTTCCCGGTCGGCGTGATGGCGGCGGTCTATCTCGAGGAGTTCGCGCCAAAGAACCGGTGGACCGATCTGATCGAGGTCAACATCAACAATCTTGCGGCGGTGCCCTCGATCGTGTTCGGCCTGCTGGGCCTGGCGATGTTCCTGAACTTCTTCGGCCTGCCGCGCTCCGCGCCGCTGGTCGGCGGCATGGTTCTGGCGCTGATCACCCTGCCCACGATCATCATCGCCGCCCGCTCGGCGCTGAAGGCGGTGCCGCCCTCGATCCGGGAGGCGGCCCTGGGGATCGGGGCCTCGCCGCTGCAGACCGTGACCCATCACGTGCTGCCCCTGGCGATGCCGGGCATCATGACCGGCACCATCATCGGCATGGCCCAGGCCCTGGGTGAGACCGCGCCCCTGCTGATGATCGGCATGGTCGCCTTCATCGTGGACATTCCGCAGGGGTTCACCGATCCGGCCACCGTGCTGCCGGTTCAGGTCTACATCTGGGCGGACAGCCCGGAACGCGCGTTCACCGAACGGACCTCAGCCGCCATCATGGTCCTGCTGGGCGTGCTGATGCTTATGAATGCCTTGGCTGTCATATTGCGCAAACGCTTCGAGCGGCGCTGGTGAGGAAAGAGAGAGAGCGATGAACGACGGAACCCAAGCGGTCGAACAGGCGCTGTCCGAGAACAGCACGCCGAAACCGGCCACCGAGACCAAGCACGTCAAGATCCTGAACCGGGACGTGAACGTCTACTACGGCGAGAAGCACGCGCTGAAGCATGTGGACCTGGACATCTACGAGCACGAGGTCACGGCCCTGATCGGCCCGTCCGGATGCGGCAAGTCCACCTTCCTGCGCTGCCTGAACCGGATGAACGACGTGATCGACAGCTGCCGGGTGATCGGCAAGATCGAGATCGACCAGACCGATATCTACGAATCGGGCCTGGACGTGGTGCAGCTCCGCGCCCGGGTCGGGATGGTGTTCCAGAAACCGAACCCGTTCCCGAAATCGATCTTCGACAACGTCGCCTACGGCCCGCGCATCCACGGAACCGCCCAGAACAAGTCCGAGGTCGAGGAGATCGTGCGGACCAGCCTGGAACGGGCCGGGCTCTGGAAGGAGGTCCACGACCGCCTGGATCAGCCGGGTACCGGCCTGTCCGGTGGCCAGCAGCAGCGGCTCTGCATCGCGCGGGCCATCGCGGTGAACCCCGAGGTGATCCTCATGGACGAGCCCTGCTCGGCCCTGGATCCGATCGCGACCGCCAAGATCGAGGAGCTGATCGACGAGCTGCGCGAGAACTACACGATCGTCATCGTGACCCATTCCATGCAGCAGGCGGCCCGGGTCTCGCAGCGGACCGCCTTCTTTCATCTTGGAGACCTGGTCGAAGTCGACCAGACTGACAGCATGTTCACAAACCCGAAGGACAGCCGCACCCAGGGCTACATCACCGGCCGCTTCGGCTGAGCCGGCGGGCCGTCCGGCGGTTCCGGATGGACCCACCCTCGGGATCGGCGAGTAACAGAAAATGACAGATACCCAAGCGTCGCACATCGTCACCTCCTACGAGCAGGAGCTGACGCGCCTGCGGTCGGCGATCAGCGAGATGGGCGGCCGCGTCGAGGTTCAGCTGACCGACGCGATCCGCGCCATTTCCCGACGGGACGCCGCCCTCGCCGCCCGCTGCCAGGCGGCCGACGCCTCGATCGACGCGATGGAAGACGAGATCGAGGAACTGACCCTGCGGATGATCGCCCTGCGCCAGCCGGTTGCCCGGGATCTCCGCTCGATCCTGGCGGCCCTTCGGATCAGCCACGATCTGGAACGCATGGGCGACTACGCGACCAATGTGGCGAAGCGCGCCTCGGCCCTGATCCGGCTGCCGGAGGTGGGGCCGATCAACGGGATCGCGCGCATGGGGCGGCTGGCCCATCTGGTGATCAAGGACGTGCTCGACGCCTATACCGAGAACGACGTCGAGCGGGCGGTGAATGCGTGGCGTCGGGACGAGGAAATCGACCAGATGTACACCAGCCTGTTCCGCGAGCTCCTGACCTATATGATGGAAGATCCCCGGAACATCACGCCCTGCGCCCATCTCCTGTTCGTCGCCAAGAACATCGAGCGGATCGGCGACCACGCCACCAATATCGCCGAGACCATCTATTTCGAGGAGACCGGCAGCCGCCTGGAAGGGCTGCGGCCGAAGGGGGACACCAGCAGTTTCGAAATTCAGGGCGAGGAGCCCGCCGACCCGTTCGACCTGGACCCGCCCGGGCCCGAAAGCGGTTCGGAAATCTAGGCCCACGACAGGACGGACCGGCCCTCCGCCGCGCCGAAGTCGATCAGAAGCCGATTTGGAGAATTGACGGACATGACGGACGAGGGTTGGACCATGAAGCCACTGATCTTGATCGTCGAGGACGAAGCCCCGATCGTGACCCTGCTGCGCTACAATCTGGAGCGCGAAGGCTTCCGGGTGATCGAGGCGGCGGACGGCGACGAAGCCCTGCTGCAGGCCGAGGAGCGCAAGCCGGACCTGATCCTGCTGGACTGGATGCTGCCGATGCTGTCCGGGATCGAGGTCTGCCGCCGGTTGCGCCGGGCCGGAGAGAACAAGGCGGTCCCGATCATCATGCTGACCGCGCGCGGCGAGGAGGGCGACCGGGTCCGGGGCCTCAACTCGGGTGCAGACGACTACATCACCAAGCCGTTCAGCCCGTCCGAACTGATCGCCCGCGTGCGCGCGGTGCTGCGGCGCGCCCATCCGTCCTCCGACGCCGAGGCCCTGTACTACGGCGATCTGACCATGGATCTGGCGGCCCATCGGGTGAAGCGGGGCGAGCGGGACATTCATCTGGGTCCGACCGAATTCCGCCTGCTGCGGCATTTCCTGGAGCATCCGGGCCGGGTGTTCAGCCGCGAGCAGCTGCTGGACACGGTCTGGGGCCCCGACGTCTATGTGGAGCCCCGGACGGTCGACGTGCATATCCGGCGGCTCCGCAAGGCGCTGAACGAGGGCGGCGGCGACGATCTGATCCGCACGGTCCGGTCCGCAGGTTACGCCCTGGACGCGGCGGTCGCCGCCTGATTTCCGACCGGGATTTTGCCGGGCGCCTCGGCAGTGTCCGGCGTCTGCGGACGGCTCCCGTCGACCGGCGGCGCCGGCAGGATCACCGTCACGGTGGTGCCCTGACCCGGAGCGCTGGTGACGGTGTATTCGCCGGATTGAACTTCTATCAGTTGTCGGCAGATGTGCAGGCCCAGCCCGCCCGAGGTCGTCCCCCGCGCGTCGGTCGAAATCGTCCCATTCGACTGCCAGAAGGGATCGAACATGTTGGCGATCTCGGCTTCGGTCATGCCCTGGCCGCGATCGACGACCGAGAGCCGGAGCCGGTCTCCCTTGAGCGTCCGCGCTTCCAGATCGACGGTTGACCCGTCCGGCGAGAACTTGAGCGCATTGGTCAGCAGGTTCACCACCAGCTGGGTCAGCGCGCGCGGATCGATCTCGAGAACAAGCGGATCGGGTGTCACGGTCAGATGAACCCGAACGCTGCGGTCCGCGGGAGACGCGGCCAGCGACAGCGCGCGGGCGTCCCTCAGAAGCGCGACCACGTCCGTCGGAACCGGCTGGATCTGGAATCCGGTCGCGGTCAGCCGCGACAGGTCGAACAATTGGTTCACGAATTCCAGCAGTCGGGACCCGGCCTGATGGATCGAGCCCGCGTATTCCCGATACCGGGCCGCCATCCGGTCCCCGGCGTCCACGGCGATGAACTCCGAGTAGCCCAGGATCGCATTCAGCGGGGTCCGGAACTCGTGACTCATATGGGCCAGGAAATTGTCCTTGGTCTCGTTCAGGGCGCGGGCGTTCAGGAGGGCGTTCTCCAGACTGAGCGAGAGCTCCTCCATCCGGCGGCGTCCGGCCTCGCTGCGCGCGGTCTGGCGCATCAGCTGGAACAGCAGAACCCCGAAGGACATGACCATGATGGCGACCAGGGCCATCAGCAGGAGATACAGCATGTGCAGCCGCGCGCTGAAATCCTGCACCATCTTGCGCCGCACCATGTCACCAGCCCTGGCGGCCTGCTTCGCCATCTCGTCAAAGGCGGCGAAATAGGCCTGGATATCGGTCCGGGCGCCGCGGAAGTCGGAGAGCGAAAGGCCGAATACCGGCTCCATCGAGGCATGCAGGGTCCGCATGCGGTCAATCTGATCGGCCTGATCGGCGAAATCCGGAACCGTGCGATAGATCGGCGCATTGGCCAGGACGTCGAGCCGGTTCCACAGAATATCATACCAGAGCCGATAATCCGCCCGGGGCGGATAACTGGGGTCCTCATAGAGAGCGAGCACAGTGTGTCGTTCGAAATTCGCAAGCTCGACCGTCAGCCGGTTCGTCGAGTAACTGGCTTCCTTGCTGTAGAGCACGTCGAGCCGGGACTCCATGCTGGACACGTGCACCACGACACCGCCGGCGGTGAATGCGGCGGCGGCGGACAGGATCAGCAGCAGGACCGTCGACCAGTGGAAGCCGCCAAACACCCGCCTCATTCCACGTGCAATCTGGACAGCTGCCAGACACTTCTCTTGAAATACTCGGTGCGGTTCAGCTCCGGGCGGCTGTCGAACGGATAGACGATGAAAATCGGACCCTTGTCGCGGACGGTCATCGGCTGCCCGTCGATCCGGGTCGCCAGGATCGCCCCGCGGATGGTGAAATCGGACCGGGGCATGCTGGCGGAGTAGTTGTTCAGCGCGTCGGCGACGATGCTGTCGCCGCCGGCGCCGAGCCGGTCCAGAAGCGCGCTCCCGGCCGGCCCGGAATAGGTGCGGGCTTCATCCCACGGGGTGGCGGTGCGGAAGCTGCTGTCGCCCAGGGCGTCCAGCATGTCGAGATCGAAACGCGCCAGCCAGCCGCCATCGGATGTCTTGGCGTTTCCGACCGCGATGTCGCCCGAAACCTCGAGAATCACGGCGCCCACCGGGTAGGGCAACGGGTCCGGGTCCTGCCCGGACACCGCCGATACCATCAGCACCCAGATCGCGGCGCTCCATATAGCCATCGGATATCTCGGCATCGAAATCCCCCGCTCCCCTGCCCAATCAAAAAGATTGTCTAAAAAGCCTTATAAAAGATTAACCGAGGGCCCCACCAGAGGGAGCTCGGACTCTCGGCTCCGTGACGGCAAATCGGTCTGGCGCCGGTGCTGCGAAACAGTTATGCGAATTCATGCAGTGGTTTCTCACCCGCCTGGTCGACGGTGTCGCGGTCTATCTGGATCGCCGCATGGCCGTGATCCTGATTCTCGGCTTCGCCTCCGGGCTGCCGGCCCCCCTGGTCTATTCCAACCTCTCGATCTGGCTGGCCGATAGCGGGATCAGCCGGACCGAGATCGGCCTGTTCAGCCTGGCGACGACCGCCTATGCCCTGAATTTCCTCTGGGCCCCGCTGGTCGACCGGCTGCGGATCCCGTGGCTGTCGCGGCGGCTCGGACGGCGGCGCGCCTGGATGCTGACCAGCCAGGGCTTCCTGATGTTGACGATCGCCGGGATGAGCCTGACCGATCCGTCGGTCGACGCGTCCATGGTGGCGCTGGCCTGCGTCTTCGTGGCCTTCGTCTCGGCCACCCAGGACATCGTGATCGACGCCTACCGGATCGATATCCTGGAGCCGGACGAATACGGCGCCGGCTCGGCGGTGGCGATCTGGGGCTGGCATATCGGCGGCACGCTGGTGGGCGGCGCCGGGGGCCTGTTTCTGGCCCAGGCCCTGGGATGGCAGGGCGCCTATCTGGTTCTGGCCTGCTCCCTGATCCCGGCGATGGCGGCGGTCCTGCTGGCCCCGGAGCCGCGCAACCGGGATGCCGTGCGCAGCCAGAGCGCCGCGAGCCCGCTGCACTGGATCAAGGAGGCGGTGGTCGATCCTCTGCTGGACTTCACCACCCGGCGCTGGTGGCTGCTGATCCTGATCTTCATCTTCGTGTTCAAGCTGGGCGACGCCCTGCTGGGCCGCATGTCGGGGGTCTTCTACCGGGAACTCGGCTTCTCCCTGTCCGACATCGCCGAAGTGACCAAGGTCTACGGCCTGGCGGCCTCGATCATCGGGGTGCTGATCGGCGGGATCGTGATCAAGATCATAGGCGTCCTGCCCGGTCTGCTGGCGGGCGGGCTGTTCGCGGCCGCCACCAATCTGGTCTACGCCTATCTCGCCTCGGTCGGGCTGAACCAGACCGTGTTCGCCATCGCCGTGGTCACCGACACCTTCACCAGCGGCCTCGCGACCGTAGCCTTCGTGGCCTATCTGTCCAGCCTGTGCAATGTCGCCTATTCCGCGACCCAATACGCCCTGCTGAACTCATTGGCCAATCTGGCGCGGATCTGGTTCGCGGCCTCCGCCGGCGCGATGGTCGACGGGCTGGACGGGAACTGGACCCTGTTCTTCACCATCACGGCGGGGATCGCCCTGGCCGGGCTGCCCCTGCTGATCGCCATGATGGTGGTTCTGAAGACCCCACGTGGGGACGCCGCCCCGTCTCCTAGCCCAGCCGCTCCGCCACCAGGGCCTTGAGGTCGGCCTGCGGCCGGGCGCCCACATGGGCGATGATCTCGGCGGCGCAGATCCCGCCCATCCGGGCGCAGGTGGCGATGTCCCGGTCCTGGGCCAGACCGTGCAGGAAGCCGGCGGCGAACAGATCCCCCGCACCCGTACTGTCGATCACCTCGGCGACCGGTTCGGCGTCCAGAATGTGGATCTCGTCCCGGTCGATCGCGACCGAGCCCTTCTCGGACCGGGTCAGGGCGGCGATCTCGACCTCCCAGCGGACCTTCTGCAGGGCCTCGTCGAAGGTGTCGGTCTGGTAGAGCGACATGATCTCCTGTTCGTTGGCGAACAGCACATCGACATGGTGCTTCACCAGTTCGACGAATTCCTCCCGGTGCCGGTCGACGCAGAACGGGTCCGACAGGCTGAGTGCCACCTTGCCGCCGGTCTCATGGGCGATGCGGGCGGCCTTCAGGAACGCCTCCTTGGCCTGCGGCGGATCCCACAGATAGCCTTCCAGATAGACCAGCTTGGCCCGCGCGATCACCTCTTCGTCCACATCGGCCGGGGTCAGGTTCACGCAGGCGCCCAGGAAGGTGTTCATGGAGCGCTGGGCATCCGGCGTGACCAGGATCAGGCAGCGGGCGGTCGGCGCGCCCTCCGCATCCGCAGCGGTCTCGAAACGGACCCCCTGCGCCGTGATGTCGTGGCGGAACACCTGACCCAGCTGGTCGCTGGCGACCTTGCCCACATAGGCGGCCGTCGCCCCCAGCCCGGCCAGGCCCGCGGCCGTGTTCGCGGCCGAGCCACCCGACATCTCGATTCCCGGCCCCATGGCCGCGTACAGGTTCTCCGCCCGTTCGGTGTCGATCAGGGTCATCGCCCCTTTCTCGATCCCGTGCTCCGCCAGAAAGCCGTCCTGCTGCCGCGCGATCACATCCACGATCGCATTCCCGATCGCGACCACGTCGATCGTCTTCTCCATGCCGCACCCGTATCCCGGTTGGTGTGATGAGGTATCGTCTGTTTCACGGGCCAGCCTAGAGCAGGATCGCGGATCAGGGAATCCCCCTGACCCGTGGGACGGACCTTGAAAGGCGGACGCAGCCGTGCAATCTGCCCGTTCGCGCCCCAGATACAGATCCGATCCTGTGGATCCGACCCCTCAGAGCCGCGTTTCCGGAGACGTTGATGCTGACCTCGATATCCCGCACCCTGGGCCAACTCGGCGACCCGAAACTGCGCAGCATTCTGCTGATCAGCGTGCTCGGCACATTGGCGCTGATCGTCGGCCTGGCCTTCGGCGCGGTCTGGCTGATCGATGGGCTGGGGCGGACCGGGATCGGCTGGGTCGACGCAGTCCTGCCCTGGCTGGCCGGACTCGGCACCTTCGTGCTGGCCCTGCTGGCGTTTCCCGGAACGGTCCAGATCCTGAGCGGGCTGTTTCTGGATCGGGTCGCTGAGATCGTCGAAGGGCGGCACTACGCCGATCTGCCACCGGCCCGGCCGCAGCCCTTCAGCGAAACCATGCTGGAATCGGTGCGGTTCGCGCTGGTTTCGGTCGGACTGAACCTGCTGGTTCTGCCGCTGTACCTGCTGCTTCCCGGTCTCAATCTCCTGCTGTTCTACGGGCTGAACGGGTATCTTCTGGGCCGGGAATACGCCGAGCTGGTGGCGACCCGGCGGATGACACCGGAGGAGATCCAGCGTTTCCGCCTGGCGAATCGGGGGCGTCTGTTCTTGGGCGGTGTGGTGATCGCCGCGGTCACCACGGTGCCCCTGCTGAATCTCGCAACTCCCGTCCTGGCAACCGCTTTTGCCCTGCACGAACATCAACGGTTGCGGCGGAGGCCCGAACGGGGATAATTTCGATATGGCAACCTGTTAGGTGAAGAGTCTAAAGCGAGGTCAAAATGATCTTCCGTCGTGGTAAACCCGCAGAATCAGGCGAGTCCGATTCAGACGCCAAAATCGTTTCCCTGGACGATCATGGGACTGGCGCTCAGCCCGGCGCTGAAGTAAGCGATCTCCCGTCGGAACCGACCCTTGGCGGGTCCACGGCAGCACCCGGACCCACGCCCGATTCCACATCCGCCTCGTCCTCGAAAGGCACTGATATGTCCTCCCCCACCTCGAAGGCTCCCGGAACCGGGTTCGTACCCGATATTCCCCGCCGCGCCGTCGATATTCCCGGCTCTCCGATCCGTCGCCCCGGCCCTCCGGCGGGCGTACAGTCCAGCAACCGGATGGGGGGCGAGCACAAACGTCTCCAGGTCGGGCGCGAGATTTCGCTGTCCGGCGAAATCACGGCCTGCGACACCCTGGTCGTCGAAGGCACCGTCGACGCGAAGCTGGAAAACAGCCAGATGCTGGAAATCACCGAGACAGGCACCTTTCGGGGCGCGGTTCGGATCGAGGAAGCCAGCGTCGCAGGCCTGTTCGACGGCGAGCTGACGGTCCGCGGCACCCTGTCCGTGAAGACCAAGGGCGAGGTCAAGGGCAAGATCCGCTACGGCCGGCTCGAGGTCGAGCTCGGCGGAATCGTGCGCGGCGACGTGGCCCCGTTCGAGGAAAACGAGGGCGGATGATCCGGAATTCTGCCCGTGCCGGTGTTTCGCGAGCCGCCGCCCTCTGGGTTGCGGTCGGGATCGGGCTGACCGCTTTGTCCGGGTGCCAGACCACCTCTCAGGGTGCCCATGCGGTCGGCCGGACCGATCCGTCTTCGGTGACCGAAGTCTCGTTCACCTCCGCCGAGACCGATCCGGATCGGCTGCGGCAGATGGATCCGCCCAAGGTGCTGGAGCTGATCGGACAGCCGAATTTCCAGCGCAAGGAGCAGCGGGTCACCGTCTGGCAGTATCACGAGACCGATTGCGTGATGGATCTGTTCTGGTATCAGGGTGAAAGCGGACCGGAGCTGATGCATTACGAGGCCCGCAGCGAGACCCTGTCGCACAGCTCGGAAGCCAAGACCTGCTTCACCCAGCTCCTGACCAAGACCGCCCGCGAACGGACGAGCTAACGGCCGGCGCCGGACGCTAGGCGGTCTTCTCAGTGAAATTGCAGAACGCCCGCACCGTGCAGGCGCCGCAATCCGGCCTGCGGGCCTTGCAGACATAGCGGCCGTGCAGAATCAGCCAGTGATGGGCGTGGCGCAGATAGGGTTTCGGGATCCGTTTCAGCAGCGCCAGCTCGACCGCCAGCGGCGTCTTCCCCGGCGCCATGCCGGTCCTGTTGGCGACCCGGAACAAATGCGTGTCGACGGCGATGGTCGACTCCCCGAACCCGATGTTCAGCACCACGTTCGCGGTCTTGCGGCCGACCCCGGGCAAGGCCTCCAGCGCGTCCCGATCCCGGGGAACCTCCCCGCCGTGCCGCTCGATCAGCAGCCGGGACAGGGCGATCACGTTCTTGGCCTTGGCGTTGAACAGGCCGATCGTCTTGATCTTCTCCCGCACGCCCTCCTCCCCCAGGTCCAGCATCGCCCGGGGGGTGTCCGCGACCGGGAACAGCCTGGCCGTCGCCTTGTTGACGCCGACATCGGTGGCCTGCGCCGAGAGCACGACCGCCACCAGCAAGGTGAACGGGTTGTGCCAGTCGAGCTCGCCCTCGGGTTCCGGGTTATCGGCCTGGAGGCGCGCGAAGAAGCCCTCGATCTGCGCCTTGGTCATCCGTTTCGCCATGCCTCCGCCCCTCCTGTTGCCGATGCCCGAGACAACCTGTCCCTTTGACCGGATCCGCGTGCCGGTTCATATCTAGGGGATGCGCGAGACCGAGGCCAGATCCGCTGACATTGAGGAGGAGCCGATCCTGATGGATGCGGTGGTCTATCCCCATCGCAGCCTGTCGCGCTCCGGCTTTCTGATCCTGATGGGCCTGATCTGCGCCTGCAGCTTCATGATCGGGCTCCTGTTCTTCCTGGTCGGCGCCTGGCCGGTGGTCGGATTTCTCGGGCTGGACGTTCTGGTGGTCTATATCGCGTTCCGGCTGAACTATCGGGCCGCCCGCGCCTATGAGGTGCTGCACCTGACCCGGTCCCGGTTCGAGATCACCAAGGTCGACCCGCGCGGCCGGGGCCGCCGGGCCGCCTTCGAGCCGACCTGGCTGGCGGTCGACATGGACGACCCGCCCCATCGGCGCAGCAAACTGATCCTCCGCTCCCACGGCAAGGGTCTGGAGATCGGCGGATTCCTGACACCGTCCGAGAAGCTCGATCTGGCCCGGGCCATTCGCCGGGCCTTGGACGCCGCCCGAGCCCCGGTGTTTGAGACCCCGGTCTTCGAGACATCGGTCTTCGAGACATCGGAGGCCGACCCGAAGGCCCCATAGGGGCTGGGCTCTATATATTCAGAACGTCGCGCATGGAGTACAGACCCGCCGGCTTGCCGACCAGCCAGCAGGCCGCCTGCACCGCGCCGTTCGCAAAGATCCGGCGGTCGCCCGCCTTGTGGGTCAGCTCGATCCGCTCGGCATCTCCCGCGAAGATCACGCTGTGTTCCCCGACCACGTCACCGCCCCGCAACGTTGCGAATCCGATATCACCCGCACGGCGCGGGCCTGTCTGGCCTTCGCGGGACAGAACCGCCACCTCGTCGAACGGCCGCTCCCGGCCCTTGGCCGCCGCCCGGCCCAGGCCCAGTGCCGTTCCCGAGGGGGCGTCGACCTTGCGTTTGTGGTGCATCTCCACCACCTCGATGTCCCAGGATTCCGGACCCAAGGCTGCGGCCACCCGCTCCACCAGAGCCAGCAGCAGATTGACGCCGACGCTCATGTTCGGCGCATAGACGATCGGGATGGTCTTGCCCATCTCGGCGAGTTCGGTTTCCTGAGCGGCGGTCAGACCGGTGGTGCCGATGACAATTGGTGTCCCGGCGGTGCGCGCGGCCCGGGCATGACCCATGGTCACCTCCGGCAGGGTGAACTCGATCACCACATCGGAGCCCAGGATCGGCTGCTCCTGATCCAGCACCGGCACGCCCAGCCGGCCGACCCCCGCCAGGGCGCCGGCATCCTGCCCTACCAGGGCACTACCCACCCGTTCGGCCGCGGCGGCCAGCTCGGTACGGCGATCCTCGGCGATGGTCTTGATCAGCATCCGGCCCATATGTCCGCCTGCGCCAAACAATCCGATACGTGTCACCATCCGAAAATCCTCCCCATGCCTCTTGTTTGATATTGTTATCGTTGTTAGTTTCGGAACGCAATACTGGTTGGAATGAAACATCGACACCGGGTGGAGTCAGGAATGGACGTGCGGACCCTGTGCCTTGGGGTGCTGAGCTTCGGCGACTCGAGCGGATACGGCCTGCGCCGCTCCATCAAGGACTGGTTCGGCCATTTCGGCCAGGCCAGCCTGGGGGCGATCTATCCCGCGCTGGCCAAACTGAGCGCCGCCGGAGAGATCGAGACCATCGATCATGTGAACGCCGCGCTCGAAAAACGGGTGTTTCGGATCACCGACTCCGGCCGGGCCAAGCTGCGCGATCATCTCTCTTCTCTATCGGGACAGGAAATGGTCCGCTCGCCTTTCCTGGCAGGGTTGTTTTTCGCCCATCTGATGGAGATGGACGACGTTCACAGGCTGGTGGACGAGCGGGTGGCCGAGCTTCGGGGCGAGCAGCGCCGTCTCCGATCGCTTCCGATGGCCGAAATGACCGAGGGACAGCGCTTCACCATCCGCTACGCCCTGGCCACCACGGCCGCCGGAATCGCCTTCATGGAGCGGGAAGGCCGGGCAATCATCACCGCGATCGGTCGGGAGCGGGACTCTCATTAGTCTATTGATTTTGTTGAGAGTAGTTCCGCCCGTCACTCGGTCAGATCGTCGAAGAACTCCTTCACCTTGTCGAAAAATCCCTGGCTTTGAGGGTTGGTCTGATCGCCGCCCTCGCGCCGGAATTCCTCCAGCAGCTCGCGCTGCTTCTTGGTGAGGTTCATCGGGGTCTCGACCGCGATCTCCACATACATGTCGCCCCGGGCCGGGCTGCGGAGCACGGACATCCCCTTGCCCTTCAGCCGGAACTGGCGGCCGGTCTGCGAGCCTTCGGGAACCGCCACACGCGCGCGGCCGCCCTCGATCGTCGGCACTTCGATCTGCCCGCCGAGGGACGCGGTCGCCATCGGGACCGGAACCCGGCAGTGAATATCGGCGCCTTCCCGATTGAAGATCGGGTGCGGCTGAATCGTTATGAACAGATAAAGATCACCGGGCGGCGCGCCTCGCATGCCGGCCTCGCCCTCCCCGGCCAGCCGGATCCGCGTGCCTTCCTCGACACCGGGCGGAATGTTGACCGAGAGGGTCTTTTCCTTGCGCTGACGGCCCGCACCCTGGCAGGTCCGACACGGATTCTCGATCACCTGACCGGCGCCGCCGCAGGACGGACAGGTCCGCTCGATGGTGAAGAATCCCTGCTGCGCCCGGATCTTGCCGCGGCCCTGGCAGCTCGGACAGGAGATCGGCTTGGAGCCGCCTTCGGCGCCGGAGCCGTTGCAGCTCTCGCACGAGACCGAGGTCGGCACCCGAATTTCGGTCTGGTTGCCCTTGAACGCCTCCTCGAGGGAGATCCCCATATTGTAGCGCAGGTCCGATCCGCGCCCCTGGGCGCCGCGCCGGCCGCCGCCCATGAAGTCGCCGAACATCTCCTCGAAGATATCCGCGAACCCGCCGCCGCCGCCGCCGGCAAAGCCCTCGAAACCGCCGCCGCCACCGCCGCCGTTCTCGAACGCCGCATGCCCGAACCGGTCATAGGCCGCCCGCTTCTGATCGTCCTTCAGGACGTCATAGGCTTCGTTCAGCTCCTTGAATTTGCGTTCCGCCTCCGCGTCGCCCGGATTGCGATCCGGATGATGCTGCATCGCGAGCTTGCGGTAGGCTTTCTTGAGATCCTCCTTGGAGGCGCCCTTGGCGGCGCCGAGAGTCTCGTAATAATCAGTCTTGGCCATGGCCGCTCATCCCCTGATCGTCCCGCCGGAATGTATCCCCAGATCCATCTGTGACACCCTTATCTGTTTCGCCCCCGGAACAGAACCGCCGGCCCGCTCCCCGAACCCCACGCGTGCGCAGGGGCAGAGGGAACGAACCGGCCGGTATCATCGTCGGTAGACGCCACCCGATCAGGCGGACTTGTTGCGGTCCTGATCGTCGACTTCCTCGAAATCGGCGTCAACCACATCGTCGGACTTGGCCTCGCCACCGGCCTCCGGGCCGGCGCCGGAATCGGCCCCCGCCTCGGGACCCTCGGCCTCGCCGGCCTCCTGCTGGGCCTTGTACATGGCCTCGCCCAGCTTCATGGAGGTCTGCTGGAGCGCTTCCATCTTGGCCTTGATGGCCTCGACATCGTCGCCTTCCATCGCCGCCTTCAGGGCCTCGAGATCCGCCTCGATCGCAGCCTTGTCCTCGGCCGAGATCTTGTCGCCGAACTCGGCCAGGGTCTTCTCGGCGGCGTGGACGGTGCCGTCGGCCTGGTTCTTGACGTCGACCAGCTCGCGCCGCTTCTTGTCGGTCTCGGCGTTCTCCTCGGCGTCCTTCACCATCTGCTCGATATCGGCGTCGGACAGGCCGCCGGAGGCCTGGATGCGGATCTGCTGCTCCTTGTTGGTCGCCTTGTCCTTGGCCGAGACG
>JANSYC010000079.1 GCA_024742605.1 Alphaproteobacteria bacterium
CAGGGGCTGTGTTGATCGCGTCTTGAAGGGCTGATTGCTCTTTCTCCATCGCCTGGATCTTGGCCTTGAGGCCGTCTGTCCGGAGACCGTCTGCGATCGCATCGTATAGGCCTTCGAGCTTCCGGGTGAGGGTGGCCAGTTCCTTCGTCTTGGCAGCCTGCTGGGCGGTGTCTGTTTTGCGGTGTCGGTTCACCTCGGCATGGAACTCCGCGATGAAGGCTTCGACAAGATCCGGCGCCATCAGATTGCACTTAAGTGCATCGAGGATCTGGCCTTCCAGATCAGCTCGCCGGATAGAGTGGGTGTTCTCGCAGCTCTTCGAGCTCCGGGCCCGCGAACAACCCAGGTAGTCTCGGCCTATCGAGGCGAAGGCGTCGCCACAGGCGGCGCAGAACACGAGGCCCGTGAGCAGATGCTTGGGGCGTCGGTGCTCCCAGAACCTGCTTTCCCGAATTTTGCGGACGGGCTCTGATGTGCGGATTCCATGCTGTCTGGCTTTAACCTTCTCCCAGAGCACGTCGTCGACGATCCGGAGCTCGGGCACCTCTTTGACAATCAGGTCAGCTGCGTCGTTGATCCGAGAGACCCGCTTGCCAGTCGAGGGGTCCTTGATATAGCGCTGCCGGTTCCAGACGAGGCGACCGATATAGAGCTCGTTGTTGAGCAGGCCGGTTCCTCGGGTGATATGGCCCCGGATGGTGGTGTCCCGCCAGAGGGCGCCACGGGGACCGGGAATGCGTTCGTTGTTCAGGATTTTGGCGATGTCTCGTGGGGAGTGACCCGATGCGAAAAGGTCAAAGACCCGTCGGATCACCTCAGCCTGTTCCGGGTTGATGGTGCGCTGCCCCCGGTCGGGCTCACCCTGTGCGTCGAGGGCTTTTACGACATCATAGCCGTAGGAGTTGCCACCACCGGAGCATCCGTCTTCCACACGCCCCCTCAAGCCTCGACGCGTTTTATCGGCAAGGTCCTTGAGGAAGAGCGCGTTCATCGTCCCTTTGAGCCCGACATGCAGCTCGCTCACCAGCCCTTCCGACAGGGTGACGATCGAGACACCGGAGAATTGCAGCTGCTTGTAGATCTGGGCGACGTCGGCCTGATCACGGCTCAGGCGATCCAGGGCCTCGCAGACCACAGCATCGAACTGCTTCAAGCGGGCTGCCTCCAGCATGGCCTGGAGACCTGGTCTGACCATGGATGCGCCCGAGATGGCTCGGTCGCAGAACTCTCCGGCAGATGACCAGTTCTCGCGCTCGATGCGGATCGCGCAGAGCCGAACCTGATCCTCGATCGAGGCATCTCGCTGATTATCGAAGGAGTATCGGGCGTAGATCGCGGCACGCATCGGAGGGCTCCTTCTCCAGGTTTAAAACACCTGAGCCATGCCCTCCTTGGCGTAGGCTCAAGCCGAAGATACGCAAGATGTTAGGTTAATCCAACCTCCGTTTGAGACGGTGCCGCAGACCCGCCAAACCCCTGCTGAACCGCTTGGACGCGCTCAGTTGGCAGGCCTGGTTATAAGCGCGTTCTGCCATACTGGGGCCGGCGTGACCGAGCACAGGCATTGTGATCCAGACATGCTCGGGATCTTCCAGCGCGATGCTGGTCGCCGCACAGTCTCGGAACATGTGGGGCGGGATCGTGCGTCCGAACTCGGCCTTGGTAAGCTTGGAGACCCTGGTGCTGATCGAACCCGGCTTCATCGGCGTGCCGTGCTGACTGATCCACAGGTGACCCGTATCGTCTTCAGGGCGAGTCGATTTGAGCAGGGCGGGCCTCACGACATCGACATAATGATCCAGCCAGGTGGTGAGGCTGTCCATGACCGAGTAGGCGCGATCCTGATGGTCCTTCATCTCCGAGCTCTGGTGCGTCACACGATATCCGGACTTATCGCGTATCAGCGTCGCTCCGAGCCGAAGGTCGTGGAAGTTCCGCAGCCGATCCGGATGGGCTGCCAGGAGGCCGATCATCAGACCGTCACGGAACTTGTAGGCGGCGAAGGGAGTCAGGGGCCGATCAGTCGCGTTCCGCTCCATCAGATCCAAACCGAACCGATAGAGTTCCGAGACGGGAACCACGCGTGTCTGCTTCTTCTTGACCTTCGGCATTGCCGCGTAGTGGCGGGCCAACCGGTCGACCCAACGGAGGTCATGTCTCTCTTCCATCGCACGCACGGCCCGGTGAAGCCCACGGAGTGCCTGGCTCACCGTGTTCCCGGCCCGACCGTCGAGGAACGCTTCAGCAAACTCCGCGACCAGAGCTTTGGAGAAACGTGCGCCTGGACGATCCTCTAGGGACAACGGGGCAGAGCTCGCGAGCCATCGGAGCCAGACACCGTAGCCTGTCTCGGCGATCACGATCGAGGCCGGCCGAAGCTCGCCGGCCCAGCCCGGGTCGTCCAACTTGTGGGCCTTCCTCCGGGCCTTGGTCCAAAGCTGTTGATCGAGTTCCGGCCACTCGGCGACGGGCAGGGGGGATAGCTTCAGCATGACCGTTTTCCTCAGACCCAATCGTCATCGTTGGACTTCCGACCTTTGAGAACCGTCTCCTGGTACCGCTTGATCGCGGCCTCGGTCTCGGTTCCCGCGTAGAAGCTGACCAGGGTCTCGAGCTTCTTATGGCCACACAGCCGGCGGAGCGTCTCGTAGTCGCCCGGGTGCTCGCGCAGATGGTTCTGGCAGGCGAAGTGGCGGAACAGATGGGCATTGAAGTCGACCCCAAGCTCGCGCTGCAGGCCAAGCCGAATCATCCGGCTCAAGCTGTTCGGCGCCATGTGTCCCTCGACATTACCCGGGAATAAGGCCGCGCTGGGTTCCGAGAGCAGAGCTGGCCGGAACCGATCGACATAGGTGCGGATCATCTGGCTCGATTCGACCGGCAGCAGGAAGTCGAGGGCTACCGAGTTCTTTACCTCCGGCTGCTCGAAGGTGATCCGGAGTTCGCCATCAACCGACTTCGGCCAGTTGATGTTCCGCTCGATATCGAGCTTGGCGAGGTTCATCCGCCTCATTGGGGCCATCAGCAGGATCTCGACGCTGACTGCCATGCGCATCTCGGTGGCATCCGCGTAGCTGATGTCGTTCTTCCCGCTCAGCCGATCCGCGATCCGCGAGGGCAGCATGTACATGGCCATCAGCGCCTCCGGGTCGTCGAAGGCCTGAAGACGCAAGCGGTTCTGCTTCGTGAGCCCGGTTTGTGGCCTCCGGGTTTTCCGGGAGAACTTGATCAGCTGGCTGAGCGTCTCGTTGTCAAATCCTCGATAGCGGGCGATCGAAACGAAGTCATGAGCGTACTGACATGCCATGGGCGAGGCGACTTTCTCGTTGCCCCAGCAGAGATCGTGGATGCCCCACCTGACATTATTCGAAGTCAAAAGTGCAGCGATACTCGTGATGCTCTCCACGGCCAGGCCATCGCTGACGAGCATGCTCGCGAAGCGCCGCAGGTTATCCTTGTGCCCTTGTATGGTTCTCGGTCGCAATGCGGTCCAATCATACCCATTGGCTTCACTGGGCGTCGAGCGAGCTTCGGCATAGTTATCGACGTCTTCTCGAAAACTCTCCGGGAAGGTCTCCCAAGGCAGCGTGACCTGCTTCCGGCGGCACCGGGTTGGAACCGACACGCCGACCCAATCCGGGATATTCGACACCGCATCGTTCCAAGCCCGCCGGGCTTCCATCGCGGCGCCACCCGGGTTCTTGGTCAGGGAGAAGTCTTGCAGTTCGGCCTCGAAAGTGTTGAACACGTCTTCATCGACCGCGTCCGCCTCGATCCCTTCCCTGGAGCACCAGCGTGCGAACTTGGAGAGATGGGCTTTGGTCTTCAGGGTCTCGGCCAGATCGATGTTCGCGGCCCAGCCTTCGGAGAGGGCGCAGCGTTGCCGTGCACGGATGGTTAGGACGTCGAGATCAGCCAGGCACGCGTCAATCACGGAGCGGATGTTGGACCAGCGAGCCTTCTTGATACCGGCAAGCTGCGGGCTGGCCTTGGCGATCAGAGCCCGGATGATCTTCGGATCGGCGTGGATCGCGGCGACAGGCCGTCCCGCGGCCTCGGCGAACTTCTTGATGGCTGAACGGAGATCTGCCTGCCGGGACTTGCTCCAGTCTGGATGTAATTCTGCGCAGCGATCCCGAATATCGGCCAAGGTGAGGTATTCCTTCATCTTTGGAGCCGTTCGTGTGCCCATGGTGAACCCCTTTTGTGTCTCGTGAGGACTGGTGTGGATTGGTGTCATTTTTCGTGAAAACCTCTCGTTTGTTTTATTCCGTTAAGTGAACGGGGTGTTTTCACGAAGGGTGATTTCAGCGGTGTCTCAAATGGAATTGGGGACACTGAAGACGCCCCCTTTCTTATTCTTGTTGGCGAACGTCTGGAGATCGTCGCGAGAGATCCGGATAGCCCGGCCGAAGGTGTGGTGGGACAGATCACCGCTCTCGATCGCGCGGTAGATCGTCTTGCTCGATAGGTTCAACAGGCTTGCCGCCTGCTTCACCGTCATCATCTGGGAGGACATTGGTCTGGCTCCGGAGTTGTTCCCGAGCGGCAGCACGACCGAGCAAACGCGCTAGAGCGACGAGGGTCGCTTTGTTGGGCGCGTTCTCGGATACCTCGAGGGTCGAGGTGTTTTCGGAAGAAGTCGGTGGCTGCTGCTTTCGGCTCATGAAGGCAGCATCGGATGGGCGAATCTTTTTCCAAAAAGTTTCTCGCTATACTGGTGCACGGCGTGTGCCAGACAGCAGGAGACATCCTCCTCGGTAAAATAGATCAAGTATCGGTATTTGTTGATATATCCGGAGTGCCAGAGGTTAGCTTTACCCAATCTCGGCAATGGTCACAAGCAAGACTTAAACAGCGTCCTGCGGCAAGTTTGAGTGTTTGCTGATGGTCACTGTGACCGAATCCCAGGTGTTTGGATATGTCTCGTGCTTCTCGAGCGCGTGCTTTGCCGCATGCAAAGCAACCGAGTGGCAGAGTGTCTCGGCGACATCCGCTATTAGTGTTTCGGGTGCTGACTTGCGACCGGTGCCTGGAACTGTGGCACTGAGCGTGACACGCCAGAACACCGTTTGGTTAAAAAAGATAGAGGAGGCTGAGGTCGATTTAGTGGCGTCGAGGAATTTCATATCAAGATCTCCTTTGGTTAATTAATCGTCTTATGTTGCGATGAAAATTCAACAGTAAAATTAGATAGGTAGAGAAATAAATGTGTTTCGAAAATCCTCGTTTACCTCACCCAATTAGGGATCAGATCGAGCACTTAAGTGCAGGGGTGGACGAGTTTGGTGGAGGAGGGTGTGGCTATGTACGGTGGCCAGACCAGCGACCATACGTCCTCCGTTTCCTAATCATAACAGCGGAGCAATGAAGGTGGGGCATTCGAATTCCCAACACTGATGTGCCTCCCCGAAACGCCCTCGAATTTGGTTAGAGTTTTCCGGGTCTGATTTCCTTGGCTGGGAGAGGAGCGGAAGACGATGAAGGCATCCAGATTCACGGACGCGCAGAAGGCGTTCATCATCAAGCAGGGCGAGGATGGGACGCCGGTAGCGGAGGTTTGCCGTCAGGCTGGGATCAGCCAGGCGACCTACTTCAATTGGAAGAAAAAGTACGCAGGCATGATGCCGTCGGAGATGCGGCGGATGCGCGACCTCGAGCATGAGAACGGGCGGCTGAAGAAGATCGTCGCGGATCTGTCGCTCGACAAGGAGATGTTGCAGGACGTTATCAAGCGAAAGCTTTAAGGCCTGGTCGGAAGAGAACGCTGGTCGATGCGATGCGATCGGAGTGGGCGGTCTCGATCCGCCGCGCCTGCGCGGCGATCCTGCTCGATCCCAAGACCTACCGATACACCTCGCGTCGGCCCGACCAGGCCGCTTTGGAACAGCGGATCAAAGAGATCTGTCAGACCCGAGTGCGCTTCGGCTACCGGCGGGTCCATGTCCTTCTCACGCGCGAAGGTTGGAAGATCAACATGAAGAAGACCTACCGGATCTACGGGGAGTTGGGCATGCAGCTGCGCAACAAGACGCCGAAGCGACGGGTCAAGGCCAAGCTGCGCGACGACCGCACCGAGGCCGTTGGCACCAATGATATCTGGGCGATGGACTTCGTGCACGATCAACTGGCGACGGGCCGCAAGATCCGGGTGCTGACAGTGGTCGACACGTACTCACGCTATGTCCCAGTGCTTGATCCGAGGTTCAGCTACCGGGGCGAGAACGTGGTCGCGACACTCGAACGGGTCTGTGGTCAGATCGGCTATCCGAAGACGATCCGGGTTGACCAGGGCTCCGAGTTCATCTCCCGCGACATGGACCTGTGGGCGTATCGGCGAGGCGTCACGCTCGACTTCTCACGTCCTGGCAAAGCCTACCGACATGGATGTAATTGAGAAGCTCATTATGTCGGAACGGCGGATTTCTCTCGTTGGCGTGTCCGCCATCGAGATGTGAAACGGGTATAGTCCGCCTCCGCCTTCTCGACCCAAGCCCGCTCGGCGGCCCGCTTATCCGGGATGTTGTAGTCGAAGGCGGAGCCGCGCTGGGCATGGTCGCGTGGCGCTCCGGCACGAAGCTCCATGTTGCGGAACTTCCGAGCGAGGAGTGCGGGCCTAGCCCAGATGTAATCCGTCTCCTTCGTCAGCATGTGCCAGATGATCATCGCAAGTTTCCGCGCGGTGGCGACGGCCGCTATATGCTTGCCGCGCTTCGCCGCGATGCGCTGGAAGAAGGCCCGCAGCGGTCCGGGTGATCGGGCTGCGGCCCATGCAGCCTCCACCAGCATGCCGCGGGCCTGCCCGCGTCCCTGCTTTGTGATCCGACCATGATAGGCCGGACCTTCGCCCGACTGCCGCACGCTGGGGTTCAGTCCGAGGTAGCCGACGAGCTTTCGAGGATCGGAGAAGCGGCGAATATCGCCGATCGCTGCGGCAACACCAACGGCTACAGTCATGTCCACCCCCGGTAGGGTCATCAGCCGTCGGATGATTGGGTCGGCCATAGCTTCGCCCGCGATGTCGGCCTCCACGGTCTTGAGCGATGCTTCGATGAGATCGATCTGTGCGAGGTGTCGATCGATCGCATCGCGTTCGTCAGCGGGCACCGGCTGCTTGGCAATCCACGCCCGACCGCTACGGCCAACGAGGTTGCCATGCGGACATGGCGGCGCGAGATGGGTGTGCAGGATCGACTGGATCAGGTTCTTCAGACGGACGCGTTGACGCACCAGCTGAGTGAGGCGCGCCACCTGTCGGCGGAGCGACAGGGTCTTCTGGTCCGGAACCCAGACCTGCGGCAGAAAGCCGTTGGCGTAGAGCTTGGCCAAGACCGCCGCGTCGATCCCGTCGGTCTTGATCTTGGCATGAGCAATCAGGAGGACCTGCTTGGGGTTTGCGATCACGACGCGGTCGACGTAGGGGCTCAGCACCTCGACGACGGCTGCGGCGTTGCCCGTTGCCTCGACGATGACGTGGTCGTCATGTGTGAGTTCTTTGCTGGCGAACGCTTCCAGATCAGCACGCCGCATCGGAACCCGACCCAAGCGACGCAACTCGCCGTCCGTTAGCAGTGCTACCTCAGCGGCGACGCGATGAATATCCATGCCCACAATCCGCATGGTGGCCTCCTCTCCTCAGCATGGTCAGAGGGAGCCAGCGGGCGACACGACAATTACGGATCCGCGCTCGCAGCGCATCCGGGCTAGTCGCAGGGGCGGCCAGATAACTACTTCGAGCTCTCGGCTCATGTCAGTGCGACGGCCTGCCCGCACTTGCTTGCTCTCGGTGCCCCGAGGCCCGGATCGCCAGAGCTTAGCCGCTCATCGCAAACCTGGGAACGGAGCACCGAGCGCATCATGCCGGATAACGCTCATATCGAGGCGTTTGACAGCCGGTTACGGCAAGAGTGTTTGAACGCCCACTGGTTCCTGAGCCTTGCCGATACGGCAGAAAAGTTGGAGGCTTGGCGTAGAGACTATAACGAACAGCGGCCGCACAGTGCGATCGGGAACAACGTCCCGGCAGCGCTCATGAAATCAGCTCACGCAGCCAGCCCGTGATGCTGACCGAGGCCCCAAGACTCTAGCTACGGCCGGGGGCACGTTCGGGAGCACTCCAACGCCCAGAACACTCTAACCAAATTCGAGGGCGTTTCGAGGAGGCACATCAGAGCTTATGACCACGCCGCAAAATTTCTATTCTACTTCAGTATCATGGACCTGATGGTGGACAAATAGATGAGCACCAAATTTTAAATCACTTGAATGCCTCATCATCGTGGATTTTTTAATAAAACTCGACACATCTCGGAGCTCTGCCACATCAATCATCTGGAGTGTATGAATTCGAGAGTTTTGAGTTGATCTCACTAAAATCTCATTCACTATCCACTTCAACATTTCTTCTTCATCAACACTCATATCCATTGTGGTACAGAAATCCATTGCCGCGACATGAAGTTGCGCGATCATGTTTCGGTTCTTAGCCTGCGCGATCTCCCGCAACACGGTACCATTGGTCAACCCTGCCGCTTTAAACGGGCCTTCGGTTGTTCGAGTTCGGAAAGTAAGGATTACGTCGTCCGATGACAGGACCGGACCGCAGCAGGGGATCATCAAACAGAGCAATATCTCCGTCATCAGATGAGAAAGGCCGTATCGTTCGGCGATTTCAAAAATCTTCAACAGGTGTGATCGTCGATGAACCATATTCACAAAATTGTTCTGGGAAAGCTCTCTCTCCATCATACGATCGGATACTATATTGGCTTTTATTGAGTATTGTTTTCTAAATCGTAAATCGAGGACGTCGCCCATATTCCGAATATCAACCATAGCACCCGTTACTGCTGACAAATTTGGATGCTTCTGCAAAGCCGTTTGCGCCAACAGAAGAATTCTTGGGGAGAACAAATCATCGTCACCTATAGTAAAAACACTTTTAGTATCTGCAGATTTTAAGGAAAAGTAGAGCCGAGATTGCCAATTTTCACCTTCAGAAACTGTAATGTTTATATAACCGAGTTCAGAGATAAAATCAGAGATCTCTTTGGCCCTACCTGATTCAACAGCGATAGAAATTGGCGTCGTGCGAGTAACGTGCCCACGAACCATTTTTATCCAGTCCTTCAAGAACGGAATCCGATTCGATGGCACACATATTGTAAGATCGTCTACCAATAAATCGTATTCGGAATGAACAGGGATTTTATCAGTGGTTCTTGGCTTCTTAATTATTCCCGAGGCAAAAAAATCATTTGGTATGCTTTGTGTAATATCTGTACGAGCTAAGCAAAAATTTGCCCACAATAATTTATGTAGGGCTTTTTGATTTCCACAAGCCTCCGCAACCTCGACAGATGTTGCGTCAAAATTAAATTGATAATATCTTACTAGCTTACTTATGGCCTCTAAACGAACCGGGTATTTTTCTGATACTTGGGAAATTTTTGCCCTATTGAACATTTCTAAAGAAGATACTTCTTTTTCAAATTTTAGATTAGAAGAAAGAACAATTGATATAATTAAATAAAAAATCCCCTCTTCAGGACAGAATACAGAACATAATTTTGATAAATTAAATAAATTTTTAATATCCATGGGCTCTAATTTTTTATTTATATCATCCATGCAACGATTCAAAAACTCATCGATATTCATCTAGTAGACTTCCTAAGTTGATGCTAAAAAATCCATCTCTGACATGACTCCAAAAGGCGGCCTCGTTCGCAAGTTAGAATTTCGCCACGTTGATCGCGTAATTGCAACCGGTTTGCAGGGGGTATCCAAGAGTGAGCTACCCCCCGAAAGCTGGACAGTGACGGAAGCTACAGTCTGAGGTCTGCTGATCTTCGAGAGAGGAGATCAGAGATATTGAAGCGCAAGCAGCACAAGCCGGATTTCAAAGCCCGCGTCGCCCTTGAGGCGCTGAAGGGCGAGCAGACGGTCACGGAACTGGCGAGCCGGTTCGGCGTGCATCCGACGATGATCCACCAGTGGAAGCGCGCCCTTCTGGATGGGGCCTCGGATATATTCGAGCGTGGCGGCCGAACGAAGACGCCGGAGGTCTCCGAGGAATGTCCGTCGTCAGACAATTTGGCCATCTGAGGCCTCCGCACGACAGGACATAACCTGTTTCACTGACGAGAAGGAGGACGATGAAGCCTTTAATCTATGCCATACTTGCCCTATGTGATATGTCCAAGCTCAGTCGGGTTTTAAAAAGCTTCGACGTGTTCCTAACCACTGTTTTATGTGATCGCAATGAAGGTTTTCATAACCGACGATGAGATGTGCACGACGCAGAAGTTGAACCTTGCTCGTGTTCAGGTCTGGCTTACGACTAATGACGCGCAGGTGGTCGAGGACCCACGCGAGGCTGATCGCATCTTGGCAATGACCTGCAACGGGTGGTCGGCGCTGGAAAAAAAGTCATACGAGCGGTTAAAATCCTACGACCGTGACCACCCGGGCAAGGTGATTTCCGTGGGGTGCGTCAACGACGCGCACCCTGAGACAGTTCGTTCGTTTTTTAAAGGACCGATGGTCAAGACCAACAGCACGTTGCCGTTGTCCTTCCAAGGCATCGAAGATCTTTTTCCGGAGTTTGATGTCGAATTGAAGGACGTTCCAGCGCAATCGGTATTTCGGCGAAAGGAGGATTACCGCGAGTACAATCTTTCAAAACGGTTTGTGAACATCGCCGAAGGATGCGCGTTTCATTGCTCCTTCTGCACCCATAAACCGGGGCTCGGCCGGCGCCGTAGCCGACCGGTTGATGACATCCTGGAGCAAATTTCCGGTTGCGTGCGCGACGGAGTTAAGACCGTTGTGCTGATGGGCATGGAAACCGGCCTGTATGGCCCGGATGTGGGCTCGTCCTTTCCAACGCTTCTCGAACAGGTCTTAAATTTCGACGACAGCTACGAGGTACATGTCGCGCAGTTTAACCCCGACGGTGCCGCGCGGCACCTCGACGCCCTGCTGCCGCTGTTCCAAAACAAGCGAGTCTCGGACATCCAGATGCCGGTTCAGTCGACATCCACACGCCTCCTGAAGATGATGAATCGAAAGAATCATACAGTGACGCTGGAACCTTTCCTCCAGGAATTGAGAGCCGTGAACAATCGAGCCGTCCTCCGGACCGATCTGATCGTCGGGTGGCCCACGGAGACACTGGAAGAGCGGACCGCTTCGTTGGACTTCGCAGGTCGGAACTTTGATGAGATCGCCCTTTACAGCATTGAATTACATGAAGACTTGCCGGCATGGAAATACCAGGATCAGGCATTGTCCGAAACCGAGTTGGACGCTATCCGACGCGCCTCTAGAGAATATCTTCTGGAAAATTATGATGTCGTCGTTCACTCAGGCCAACAAGAAGACGACGCCATGGCGAACGCGGAAGCCATGCGCCGCAGACTTCGAGATCGGAAATGGGCAGCCCCTATCTAGCGGTGACGAGCCGGATACAACGGCGCTAGACGGCTTCATCCACTGATCCAGGAAAGAGAAATCAATGGCTGACGATCTGACGAAGAAAATCGGACACGCCAGATTTAAACTCATTATACCAGCGGAGGGGCACCACGAGCTTCACTATGGTCCCCAAGGCATAATCGGGTTCCTCAGGAAGAACTACGATGAAGACGGCATGGTCCTTTATGACAAAAACTTGAGGTCGCTTGGCGAGCCACATTTCCAGGATTCGTTTGTAAAAGGCGCGATGACTGTTGTCGAAATGGGACAACGCCCGAAACCGGTAGGGACCCGCTTTCGAGCCTATCTAATGAGCTATTTCGTAGAACTCGCTCTCAGGCAACCTGGCTCGATGGTCGAACTCGGCGTAAATACCGGTGCCTTCGCAACAATGCTTTGCGAATATCATCGTTTTACGACCGCTCATCTAGACCGCAAGTTTCACCTTATTGATACTTTCGAAGGTATTCCTGAGGGCGACTTACTGCCCGAGGAAGAGTCGGCCCGCGATCACAATGTGAAGTATGTCAAATCCCAGTCCTACGAGAAGGTCCGCGCGCATTTTTCCAAGTACCCTCAAGTCGAAGTGATCAAAGGGCGTGTTCCGGAGGTTCTAGACCAACTCGACTTTGGGCCAATTTGCTTCTTACACATCGACATGAACAATGCGCACGCAGAGCGGGCCGGCTTGGAACGGCTCTGGCCTCACGTCGTCTCCAACGGCGTTCTGCTTCTGGACGATTACGGATTTAAAGGATACGAGGCCCAAACACGAACCATTGATGCATTTGCCGAGACGAACGGGTTCCGTGTCTGTGTCCTGCCTACTGGCCAAGGGCTGGTCATTAAAGCTTGAATTTAATCTCCGCCCGCCGAAGTCTTGCTGTGCCTCCGCCCTGCTTTCATGGTCCTCGTGATGGCCGTGCGATGGCCTTCAAAGGACTGCCTAATCTGCGACCACAACGTGTCTCTGATGCCGAGCGAACAGATGAGCGCTGAGTTCGATTTCTACCACGTGACGCCTCATGATGTTGACCCCGATTGACCTCGAAACATCCTTTTCCAGTGCGGAGTCGTGGATGGACTGTGTATGGATTTGCTGTTGGGGAACCGAGCGCCTCCAAATGTCGCTCAGCAGCCACCGTGAGACTGCGTCTGGGTCAACCTGCCGTCCCGATCCTTCAATAAAGGCGATGCAGGCCTTCTGAAGATCCGCGATCAGATTCCGGTCGCCCGCATTGGCGATCTCCCCCAGAACAGGTCCGTTCATCAACCCTGCCGCTTTAAGTCGACCATTGATGGTTCGGGTCCGTAAAGTCACAATTGCATCTTCGGCTGCCGGAACGATCCCCGAAAATGGAACCATGAGACAGAAAAGTATTTCGGTCATCAAATGGGGGAGGTCGTGACGTGCCGCCGTTTGAAGTATATCCATGACCAAAGGTCGGCGATGCACAATGTTGACGAAATTGTTCCGCGAAATGTCCTGCTCACTCATGCGTTCGGTCGCGCGAGCAGATTGAATAGAGTGTTGTTTGTCTAATTGTATACTCAACCTGTCGCCGACCGGGCGAAGGTTCATTATTGCTGCTGTGGCTCCCGAGATTTCTGGATGTTTTGACATGATATTGTTTGCCCGCACTAAAAACCTCGGCGAAAACAAGTCGTCGTCACCTATTGTGAAAACGGAGTTGGTTGTCGCTTGAGTGACTGCTGAAAGCAAACGAGCATGCCAACTGTCGGCCTCTGACACAATGATACCCGAATACCCGCGTTCCGACACGTAAGTCCGGATCTCATTAGTCCTTCCGGGCTCCACGCAAATGGATATGGCGGTCGAACGGGTCACATTCTCCCGGACGATCTGGATCCAATCCTTCAGGAATGCGATCCGATTGGACGGAACGCAAATGGTTACGTCATCTAAGGCAATATCGTAATCTGGATGGACGGGAGCTTCTGCTTTGAGACTGGGAATTTTGGCCGAACCGTTCATAAACCGGTCCTGAGGCACCCCAAGCTTCGGGTCAATACGATCCATACAAAAGCGGGACCAGATGAGCGAATGCAAGGCCTTAAAGTCACCGCAGACCTCTGACAATTCATGCGCGCTAGCTTGAAAATGTACACTCGTGTATTTTAAAAACTTACTAACATTTACCAATGTTATAGAATATAAGTCTTTGATTGTCAGAACTCTTGCCCGATCAAAAAAACGTCTTGGAGCACTTTCATCGACCGTCTTCAATCCATTCAACGATAATATTAAATAAAATATACCAGATTCTGGAGCTATAACAGAAGATATTTTGCACCATTTATCTATTTCCTTTAACCACAACTGGTTTAATCTAGAATCTAGATTCTTACTGGTGAGAAACAGAATCTTATTGGCGATCATTGGCGAAATAACTCCAGTATCTTATAAAAAACTTTCTGTATGGACATATTTACCCTCGAGTTTCCGCTAAAGATAGCTTTTTAAGCCGCATATTGATACTACGATAAGCTATAATACGATAAAAGATGCAACGCTCAGACCAGGGACCGATCACAATCGGGGATTCCTTAATCAGGTACTCAGCACGAAGGCAATTGTATTGCTTTCCTAGCAAGGATAGCTCTACACATGAAATCTGGTGAAAGCCTCTAGGGGGTGATCGCGATCCAGAAGCCAGTTGCAAACTCGTGGTGCCTGCTCGATGGAAAAACCGACCTCATTCGCGTCCCCGCCGAGCATGAGCGGCGAGACTTATGGGCATCGCGCGTCATGCAGATGTTGCGGCTGCGTCGATCTGGTTCCGGTGATCGATCTGGGTAGCATGCCTCCGGCGAACCGGCTTCCGCAGACTTCAGAGGGAGCGCTCGGCGAGGGCCGATACCCACTCTACGTTACGAGTTGCCGCGGATGCGGCCTGGCTCAGCTTGGCTTCGATGTCGCGCCCAAGGAATTGTTCTCGGATTACCCATATTTCTCCTCTGTTTCCAAGAGCTGGCTGGCCCATGCGGAAGCTTTCAGTCACGCATGCCTTCGGAACGGGCGTATTTGGCCTGACGCGCGCGTTGTCGAGTTGGCATCAAACGACGGCTATCTCCTGCAGTACTTCAAGAGTTTGGCCTGCAAGGTGCTAGGGGTCGATCCGGCTGAATCTGTCGCGGCAGCGGCGCACGCGAAAGGAATTGAGACCGTTGTCGGGTTTTTCGGCGAAGATCTGGCCCCATCCGTCGTCGATGCCGGCGGACCCGCAGACTTGGTGATTGCGAACAACGTGCTGGCGCATGTTCCCGAACCGGTCTCATTTCTGCGCGGCGTTCAAGCAACCCTAGCACCTGCAGGCTGGTTTTCGGCTGAGTTCCCGAGCCTTGAACATCTGGTGCTCAAATCGGAGTTTGATACGATCTACCACGAACACTACTCTTACCTATGCCTGACGACGGCGAAGGAAATGGGGGAGCGAGCGGGCCTCCGCTTGGTGGACGTCGAGAGCTTGGAAACACACGGGGGCTCGCTCCGGGTCTGGTTTCGGAGATCCGACGATGCAAGCGCCCCGCACCCGTCTCCGGCCGTCGACGAGGTGTTGCTCCGTGAAGCCAGTCTGGAACTCACCCGTCCAGATAAGCTATCAATGCTCCAGCAGCAGGCCCGAAAGATCGCTGTCGGCCTGAAGGCATTCCTTCGCGATCAGAGGGAGTCAGGGAAACGCGTAGTCGGCTACGGAGCAGCAGCCAAGGGCATCACACTTCTTAACTTCGCCGAGATTGATTCGGCAGATCTACCCGTGATTGCCGATCTCGCGCCCTCAAAACAGGGCCGCTTCGTACCGATGGCTGGTATTCCCATCCGGTCGCCGGAAGAGGTGTTTTCAGACAGTGCAGACTTTGTCTTGATCTTACCGTGGAATCTTAAACACGAGATCATCGGACAACTCAAGCCACAGCCGAACTGGGGGGCACGATTCGTTACCGCGGTTCCATCTCTCCAGAGCGAGCCATAACCTAAATCTCGCTCGGCTCACCAAACCTTCCAGGGTGGGCTGCCTGCCGCCCATTGGGCGTTGAGCATATCGACCTCACGCTGCGTATCCATGCATTGCCAATAGCCGGTATGATGAAACAGGCCGAGTTCTCCTCGGGTACTGAGCGGAACGAGAAAGTCGTCTTCGACTGAGGCTTGAGCAGAATGCGGCATGTGTTCCAAGGCTTCCGTCTCAATGACCATGAACCCGCCGTTGACCCATCCATCCGTGGTCTGAGGCTTCTCCCGGAAATGGGTGACGGTTCCGTTCTCAGCTTTGAGTTCGCCAAAGCGCGAGGAGGGATGGACGCCGGTCAATGTCGCACGCTTACCGGACTGAATATGCGTGGCCAACAAGTCATGGATGTCGACATCGGCGACACCATCGCCATAGGTCAGGAAAAACCTGTCTTGTCCGATGTGACGAGCCGCCCTGGCGACGCGTGCGCCGGTGTTCGCTTCAAGCCCGGTTTGCGCAATTGTGACACGCCAGTCGTCCTGAGGGCCCCTGTCCTCGGCCATCTCCACCCGGCCGGTTCCCAGGTCAATATGCAAATCATGGCTTCGGGTCTGATAGTTCACGAAGTAATCGACAATGACTTCTGACTTATACCCGACGCACAAGATGAACTCCTGCACGCCGTAGCTCGCGAAAATCTTCATGATGTGCCAAAGAATCGGGCGCTCTCCGATCTCGATCATCGGCTTCGGAAGAACATTGGAGCGTTCTTGGAGCCGTGTGCCCCGCCCACCACACAGAATCATCGCTGGCGGCATTTTGATCATAGCTGTTTCCCCAAGCTTCCGGTGGGCTCACGATCGAACATGGTCCGATGACGGGCTCAAGCGGATCAAGCGCTTAGATCGTCGCTGTTTCCGCCAACGATAAATGTGGTATGCCCGGTAGACTCACGGAACGCAATGATCATGGGCACCGAATGAAAGTCTTGATAACCGGCAATCTGGGATATGTCGGACCTCTAGTAGTCGAGCACCTTTCGACCGCCGGACAGATCAAATCCATAATCGGACTCGATGCCGGGTGGTTTGCCGATGCCTGCATTCACGACGCGGTGCCAACCGACCTCAGGGTGCAGCAGCGCTTCGGAGATATTAGACAAACATCTGGCGAGGACCTGCGCGAGATCGACTCGATCATCCACCTGGCAGCGGTCTCGAACGATCCCATGGGCAGGCGCTTCGAACAGTCCACCCGCGCCATCAACGGGCGGGAAACCGTTGCGTTCGCATCCCGAGCGAAGGCGGCCGGAGTCTCACGGTTTGTGTTCGCATCCTCCTGCAGCCTCTATGGGGCGGCCGGCAATCGGATGCGGATCGAGGCCGACCCTCTGGACCCCCTCACGCCCTACGCGCAGGGCAAGGCTGATGCGGAGTTGGGGCTCCGGGAACTCGCTGATCCCGATTTTCAGGTTGTGTCGCTCCGGTTTGCGACGGCCTGTGGCTGGAGCCCGCGTTTCCGAAGCGATCTGGTGCTGAATGATTTTGTCCTTACAGCTTGGCAAACCGGACGGATCAAAGTGCTCAGTGACGGGAGCCCCTGGCGACCACTCATACATGTCTCCGATATGGGACGTGCGATGACGTGGGCTGTCGTCTGGCCGATGCACCAGTCCAGTCCATGGGCGGTGTTCAATGTGGGACGACCCGACATGAACGTGCAGATCGCGGATCTCGCCCATCACGTCGCGCGTTGCCTTGGCGATACCGAGGTCGATATCAACACCGACGCGGCACCCGACCAGCGCTCCTATAGCGTGGATTTTACCGAATTCAGCCGGCATGCTCCGGCCGACCTGCTGAAGTTAAACCTGGATGCGGCGGTCCGGGACGTCGCCGAAAACGTCGCGCACCATCTGCCGAAAGATGGAAACTCAACGCTGATCGAGACCGTTCGGTTGAACAGTTTGGAGCGCCTGGTCGCCGACGGCATTCTGAATCAAGCTCTCGAAAGAGTACCGGTATGAGCGACGCCCTTTTCACCTCAGACCAGTTGCCCGCTCACTACAGCGATTCGATTCTAGGCCCCGAGGCCAGGGCCTTCGATCAACGGATCACCGAGCGGATCGCAGCCGGCTTCGTCCCGGATCTCCAGAACGCCGTGCGCTGCGAATACTTCTACAAAAGCTTCTGGCGCGATCCGCTGTTCATCGATCTCTACGAAGGAGAGGTGGTCCGGCGGTACCTCGACCTGATACACACCCACACCGGCGGCGGCTCCAAGAGCATTCTCGATGTTGGTTGCGGAGCTGGTTACGTGAGTCTGGAACTTGCGCGCGCCGGACATCATGTGACCGGAATCGACATTTCCGCTGCCTGCATCGCCGCCGCCGAGCGGCAGCGGGATGCTGTTCGCCAACCCGAAGGTTTTGGTTCGCTCGACTATCACGCCTGTCCGCTTGAGGAGATTCGAGACCAATATGACATTCTGTTGTTTAGTGTCTCGCTTCACCATTTCCCCGACCCAACAGCGACACTGAAGCTGTCTCGAACCCTGCTCTCCGATGACGGCTTCCTTCTGTGTTGTGAGCCATGTCACGAGCTGTTTCAGGACAACGACGCCAGCCAAGTTGCCTTGATCCGCTCTCTGCTGGCAGCCGCCGGTCTTTGGCACGAGGAGCCGGCGACGGCCCCGACCACCCCCGCCGGTTTCGCGGCCCTGGCTCGTGGCATCGGCATCGAGTATCGCGAGGAGCGCGATCCACACGAGGTGGCCGGTCAGTCTCCCAATGATCTTCAGAGCGATGGGGCCACCTTGCTGGAGGCATTGGATGCCGCATTCGAGCGCGTTGCCTATCTTCCTGGAGCCTCCTTCATATACCGGGTCCTGGGCGGCATCCGAGGGAATGCGGAGACCACCAAAGCGATCGCCCGCCTCCTAGCGGCCTATGACCGTCACGCTGTCGATTCCGGGCTGATCAACCCGAACTTCTTTTATTTCCTTGGGCGCAAGATTTAGCGCTGGGGCCGTTCAGGGTGTTCCGCCGCAAGCCATTCGGCAC
>JANSYC010000065.1 GCA_024742605.1 Alphaproteobacteria bacterium
CGATGCCGTCCAGAGCCCGATCAATCGCCGCGATGCCGAACCGGCCGGCCTGTTCCGGATGCGCCTGCATATGCGGTTCGTCGATCTGGATCACGTCGGCGCCGGCCGCTTTCAGCTCCCGCGCCTCGGCGTTCAGGGCGTCCGCATAGGCCATGATCAGGGCCTCCAGGTCCCTGTAGTGCTCATCCAGCGCCATCTTCGCCATGGTGAACGCGCCCGGCATGGTGATCTTGATCGGCTTGTCGGTGTGGGCACGGAGATGCTCGACATCGCGGACCTGAACCGGACGGGTCCGCCGGATCGGGCCGACCACGCGCGGAACCAGGGTCGGGTTGCCGGTGCGGCCGAGCACCGTTCCGGGACTGTCGATGTCCACACCGTCGAGGGCCGTGGCAAACCGGTTGAAATAGCTTTCCCGACGGATTTCGCCGTCCGACACGATGTCGATCCCGGCCCGTTCCTGATCGTGCAGGGCGACCAGCGTGGCGTCGTCCTGGGCCTGCTCGAGCAGATCCTCAGTCGGTCGCCAGACGTCCTTCATGCGGACCCGCGGCGGCACATTGCCCATCAGGATGGATTTGTCCACCAGCCAGTCCGGCTGCGGGTAGCTTCCGACCAGGGTGGTCGGGATCAATCGGTCAAACATCGACTGTGCTTCCGGTGTCTACGGGCGGCCCGTGACGTTCCCGTCATAGGGGATGGCCTCTTCCGAAACCTCCCAGATGGTCCGCATCGCGGGTTTGTGCTGTTCCTCGTGGATATGACCGACCAGACCGGCGCAGCGGGTGATCAGCGCGAAGCCGCGCAGGATCTCGGCGGGCACTCCGCAGTCCATCAGAACGGCCGCGATCGCGCCGGTCGCGTTGATGGTGATGTGCTTGCCGTAGACCTCGTCGATGGCCGCTGACAGGGTTTTCAGCGCCGCGACATGTTTGCCCGACATGCCGTGCTCCTCGGCCAGGGCGAACAGCCGGATCGGCCGCGGATCGTCCGGTTTGTGGAGGTGGTGGCCGAAGCCGGGCAGGGGTTTGCGAGCGGCCCGATGCTCCTGGGCGATGCGTTTGGCGGCCGCCTCGATACCCGCCGGTTCTGCGGTGATCTCCAGCAACAGTTCCGCATTGCCTTCCATGGTGCCGACGAAGACGCTGCCGACCCCCATCAGACCGGCGGCGACCCCGGCCTGCATGGCTTCCGGCGCCCCCGAATAGATCAGCCGGGTTGCCAGCGCGCTGGGGGTCAGGCCGTGCTCCATCAGGGTGACCAGACAGGCGTCGACCATCGCCGTCTCGCCCGCGCTCGGCATCCGGCCCAGCATCTGGAAGACGATCATCTCGGTAAAGCTCAGTTTGCCGATCAGCTCCCGACACAGGCTCTTGTCCCGGATATAGATGTCCTCGTTGGTGTGCATCGCGATGCTGGTCGTCGGGGCGGCCTTCTGGGCGCTCATTCTGTGTCCTCCGGTGGCGTCAGGCGCTTTTCCAGTTCCCCGCGCTGGATCTTGCCCGACGCACTGCGCGGGAAGTCGTCCATGGCGATGAAATGCAGGCCTTTGGGTTGCTTGTATCCGGCCAGTTCCGCCCGGCAGCGGGCATAGAGCTCGGCCTCGGCCAGGGTTTCGTCCCGGCGGGCGACGAAGGCGATCGGAACCTCGCCCCATTTCGGGTCGTTCTGGCGCACGACGGCGGCATCGATCACCCGCGGGTCGGCCAGGATCACGCGCTCGATCTCGGCGGGATAGATGTTCTCGCCGCCGGATTTGATCAGATATTTGACCCGATCGACGAAATCCAGGCTGCCGTCCGGGTTCCGGACGAAGACGTCGCCCATGTGAAACCAGCCGGATCGGAAGTCGTCGAGATTGGTCTTTTCATTGCGCCAGTAGCCGCTGAACAGGGTCGGCCCGCGCATCGCCAGTTCTCCCGGGACACCGTCTGCCACCTCGTTGTCCTCGGGGTCGACCAGACGCACTTCGCAGAAGATGCTCTGCTCTTTCGAGAGCGAGCGCGGTGCGACCCCGATTGGGATCAGGCTGGACGAGCAGGGCGGGCAGCCGGTCTCGGTGGCGCCGAAGGTGTTGGCATAGGGAGCGTCGAGCAGCTTGGTGATCCGCGCAATTTCCGCCGGCGGGACCAGATCCGCCATGACCCCGCAGACCTTGACGCCCTTGGCCGTGATGCCGCGGCGTTCCAGTTCCTCGGAGAACCCGCCGACCATGCCGGGCATCAGCAGCAGCCACCCGATCAGTTCATCCCGCACGACCTCGGCCAGATGCGCCTGATCGAAACCGTCGACGACGATGACCTTTCCGCCCGACATCAGCGCGCCCAGGGAGTTCTCCATCGCGCCCATGTGATAGAGCGGCGACCAGGCGACGAAACTGTCCTCGGCCGCGATCGAGAACTCGGCCCGTGTGACCATGTTGCGGACGATCTCGGCCCGATGGCTGAGAACTGCCCCCTTTGGCAGTCCGGTGGTTCCGGAGGTGTAGAGGATCAGCAGGGGCGCTTCCGGATCCAGGTGGTCCAACGCCGAGAGATCTGACGGTTTGGCCGCGGTCAGGGCTGCCTCGTAGTCTGGGCCGATCCCGAGGGTCCGGTCAGACCAGCCGCCGACTTCGGTGAGTTTTTCCGAATGCCGCTCGGACACCAGCACCAGACTCGGCTCGACCAGACCCAGGCAATGGCGCAGTTCGGTGGCGGACAATCGCCAGTTCTGGCAGGCGAGGACGGTGCCGGTCATGGCGCAGGCCAGCACGATCTCCGGAAACTCCAGCCGATTCTCCGACAGGATGGCGACCCGGTCGCCGGTCTTCAGGCCCTGGGTCTCGAAGACAGTGGCCAGTCGGGCTGCCCGGTCGAACAGCTCCCGGTAGCTCACCGTGCGGACGCGGTCCGCAAGGGCGATCCGTTCTCCGCCGCGCCGGACCTGTTGGGCGAACAGGGTTGCGACTGTGCTTTGGGCGCTTCGGGAGATCAGGGTTTCGGCGGCGGCGGGCATGTCGGACATGGGCAGACGTTACCCTGTTCCTCCGGCGGATCAAGCACGGCGTTGCCGGTTGGGCGATGAGGTGGCTAGTCTCTCTCATGATCTTCCGCACCCGCGAACAACCCTGGGAGCATGTCGACGTGCAGGAGCAGACGCTCTGGATCTACGCGCTCCCGGTCGACGGCCTGACCGAGGCGGATGTCGCGCTCTGGCGATCGGGTCTGGACCCGGGGGAGATCGCACGCGCCGACCGTTTCCTGTTTCCGAACAGCCGGATCGAATTCACAGCGGCCCACGCGCTGACCCGTTGGGCTTTGGGGCAGGCCCTCGGTGTCGACCGCCGGGCCTTCGCATTCCTTCCAGGCGCGCACGGCAAGCCGGCCGCGAGGCTGGCGGATGAACCGGCGCCTGTCTCCTTCAACCTGACCCACACCCGGGGCATGGTCGCCGTGGCGGTCTCGACCGTCCCGGATTTGGCCTTGGGGGTGGATTTCGAGGCGCTCGACCGCAATGTCGATCTGAAGGTTGCCGACAGTTTTTTCGGCCCTCGCGAGGTCGCCTGGCTGATGGCCTGTCCGGACGAGGACAAACCGGAGGGATTCCTCAGGCTGTGGACGCTGAAGGAATCGTTTATCAAGGCGACGGGGAAGGGGCTGACCCAGGATCTGGCCAGTTTCGGGTTCGAGGTCGAGGCGGAACGGATCTACTTCTCCGGGGACATTCCCGACGACCCCGACATGTGGTCGTTTCAGCAAAGGCTGATCGAAGACCGGTTCCTAGGGGCGGTCGGCTGGCGTCGCCCGGAGCGTGGAGAGGTGAAGCCGGCATGGCGTGTGGTTGATCCCGACGAACTGCCGACGGACTGACACAGGATATTTGGAGACCATGGTCGAAATTTACATCGATGCCGATGCCTGTCCGGTCAAGGACCAGACCCTGCGGGTGGCCGCACGTCACGGCCTCAAGACCTATCTGGTCAGCGACGGCGGCATCCGTCCCAGCCCGGACCCGATGGTCGAGACCGTGTTCGTCACCCAAGGGGCGGACGCGGCGGACGACTGGATCGCCGACCGGATCGGCAAGGCCGATATCTGCGTGACCAACGATATTCCATTGGCGGCGCGCTGCCTGGAACGGGAGGCTATGGCCCTGAAGCCGAACGGAGAACTGTTCACGGCAGACGGAATCGGTATGGCGCTTGCCAATCGCGACCTGATGCAGACCCTGCGGGAGACCGGGCAGATCACCGGAGGGCCGCGTCCGTTCAACAAGACCGACCGGTCCAGGTTCCTGGACCGGCTGGAGGCCACCATTCAAGCGGCCAAGCGGCGCCTGTGACGGATTCTTTCAACCCCCGCTCTACAGGTTTAGACCCTGCACCATATGTCCTTCCGGAACCTTGAGGAGGTCTTCTTTGGAGATAGTCACCGGACGCTACGACCGGTTGGGCGCACACGCCGAGGAGGGCGGCGTCAATTTTGCCGTGTTTTCCGAGAACGCCGCCAGGATCGAGCTGTGCCTGTTTGATGCGGAAGGGGCCGAAACCGCACGGGTGGACCTGCCGGAGCGGACCGGATCCGTCTGGCATGGTTTCGTGCCGGGGCTGGGGGCCGGTTGCCGGTATGGTTACCGGGCGCACGGTCTCTACACACCGGATCGCGGGCATCGGTTCAATCCGAACAAGCTGCTGCTCGACCCCTACGCCCGCGCCCTCGACGGGGTTCTGGTCGAAAGCGATGCGCTGTACGGCCATGACGTCATGTCGGCCGAGGAGGATCTGTCCTTCGATGCGCGCGATAGCGCGCCTTTCATGCCCAAGGGCCTGGTGCTGGCCCCGTGGGACCGATCCATCGTCCGTCGCCCGCGACATGCCTGGGACGAGACCATGATCTACGAGGCCCATGTGAAGGGCCTGAGCAAACGTCTGGAGGCGATCGACGGGCCCGTCCGTGGAACATATGACGCGCTCGGCCACCCGGTGGTGATCGATCATCTCAAGGCTCTGGGGATCACGGCGGTCGAACTGTTGCCGGTGCAGGCCTTTCAGGACGAACCGTTTCTGTCCTCGAAGGGGCTGACGAATTATTGGGGCTACAATCCGCTCAACTATTTCGCCGTCGAGCCGCGCTACCTTGGCCCCGGCGCAGTCGAGGGCTTCAGACAGGCTATTGCAGCCCTTCATGACGCCGGGATCGAAGTGATTCTCGATGTTGTCTACAACCACACCTGCGAGGGTGGCCATCAAGGCCCGACATTGTCGTTTCGTGGCCTGGACAATCTGTCCTATTACCGGCTGCAACGCGGCCGGATGCGCTTCAACATCGACGATACCGGCTGTGGCAACACCTTGGACGTGGCCCATCCCTTCGTGGCGCGGATGGTGCTCGACAGTCTGCGGTACTGGGTCGAGGATTTCGGCATCGACGGTTTCCGCTTCGATCTCGCGACCACGGTCGCACGGGAGGCGCACGGCTTCGATCCACGTGGCGGATTCCTGGACGCATTGGTCCAAGACCCGGTCCTTTCGGGCGTGAAGCTGATCGCCGAGCCCTGGGATATCGGTCCCGGAGGGTACCGCCTTGGGGGATTTCCACCACCATTCGCAGAGTGGAACGACAGGTACCGGGACGATGTGCGCAAGTTCTGGCGTCACGACCACCGGGGGGCCCACGATCTCGCGGCCCGGCTGCTGGGATCGGCCGAGGTGTTCGACGAGGCAGGCCGCGCCGGCTGGTCGTCGATCAATCTGATCACCGCTCATGACGGCTTCACTTTGGCCGATGTGGTGTCGTTCAACGACAAGCACAACGAGGCCAACCTCGAGGACAATCGAGACGGCCACAACGGCAACTACAGTGACAACTGCGGGGCGGAGGGGCCGACCGACGATCCGGAGATCCTGGAACGGCGCGCGCGCCGTCAGCGCAACCTGCTGACCACCCTTTTTGCCTCCCAGGGAACGCCCATGCTGTTGGCGGGGGATGAGTTTGGCAACGGTCAGGGCGGCAACAACAATGCTTATTGCCAGGACAATGAGACCGGATGGCTGGACTGGCCGGGGGCGGATCGGGCACTCCTGACATTTACGCAACGGTTGACCGCGCTGCGGCGGGCTCATCCGGCTCTCAGGCAACCGCGCTTCCTGCACGGCCGGGTGCGGGCCGACGATGGGGCACCGGATGTGATCTGGGGGTCGTTCGACGGCAAGACCGCGAATTGGCGGGACCCGGATCTGGAGACCTTCACCTTACGGGTGCGTGGCTCGGCCGAGGTCCCGGATCACCTGTCGATCGACGATGACGTGCTGCTGGCCTTCAACACCAATGGCGCCGCACGCGACCTGGTGTTGCCCGAGGCTCCTGAAGGGCGGACCTGGTGGCGCGTACTGGATACCGCCCGTCCGGATCTCGAAGCGGCGCCGGTTCCGGGCCGGTCCGACCGGGTCGAGCCGGACTGCGTTGTGGTCTTCTCTTTGAGCAAGGCCAATGAAATCGGCGATGGAGAGCCTGTATGAGTGTGGATACGGCGCTCGACCGATTGGCCGAGCGGGTGGGAATCTATTCGGAATACCGCGACCTCTCGGGCACATTGCACGTGGCGCCGGTGGAGACCAAGCGGGCCTTGCTTGACGCGATGGGGTTCGAGCCGAACGACGCCGTGGCCGAGTTGCGCCGGATCGATGGCGAGGAACAGCGCCGGCGGTTGCCGCGCACGCTGGTGGTGCGGTCCGACGAGCCGGCGCGCATCGAGGTTCCGGGCATGGAGGTGGAATGGCGGTTTGCGCCAGATCCACGTACCAGTCTCGGGCAATTGTCCGGCCGGACATCGGGCGGTGCGATCGATCTGCCCGTGCTTCCGGTTGGTCTGCATCTGGTGATGATCGGCCTCGAGCATACTCTGGTAGTAGCGGCGCCGCCGACCGCACCCGATTTGGCGTCGCGGGGCCTGTCGGCACCACGCTGGGGCATCACCACGGCGCTCTACGGCCTCACCTCGGATCGGAATTTCGGCCTCGGAACCTATGACGACCTGGCCGAGGCCGCAGAGGAACTCGCCCGGCACGGTGCCGATTTTCTGGGGGTCAATCCCGTCCACGCGCTGGGGGCCGCATCGGACAATATCAGCCCGTACTCGCCCACCCATCGCGGGTTCCTCAATACCGATCACATCGCACCGATGGGGGGCTGGAACGACCCGGCGGCGCGCGCCCTGCGGGGGCCGGCTCATGTGGACTATGACGCCAGCCGCGCGCTGACGCTTGCAGCCCTGCGCGAAGAGTTCGGGCAGGTCATGGCTGATCAGGCTCAGGCGTCGGCCTTCGCCGCCTATCGGCAGGCGGGCGGCCATGCGCTTGAGGACTTCGCTGTCTTCGAGGTGCTGTCGCAGGTGCGCGGGTCCGACTGGCGCAGCTGGCCGGATGATTTGCAGCGGCCGACATCGCCGCGCGTGCGGGCATTCGCGGTCGAGCATGCGCGCGACGTGTCCTTCCACGCCTTCCTGCAATGGCGCGCGGACATCCAGCTGGGAGACGCGCAACGGCGCGCTCTGGACGCCGGCATGGCGCTCGGACTGTATGTCGACCTTGCAATCGGCGTGCGGCCGGACGGTGCCGAGGTCTGGGCCGAGCCGAACGCCTTCGCGCGGGGCGTCTCGCTCGGCACCCCGCCGGATCAGTTCAACACTCAGGGTCAGGTCTGGGGGCTTGCGCCGATGTCGCCGATCGGGCTGGCGCGGGAGCTCTACCGGCCTTTCGTCGATACGGTGCGGACGGTTTTCCGACATGCGGGCCTGGCGCGGATCGACCATGTCCTGGGCTTCATGCGGTGTTTCTGGGTGCCGGAAAGCGAGACCTATCGCGGGGCGCCGGGGGCCTATGTCCGCTATCCGTGGGAGGTCCTGCTGGCGATCACCAAAGTGGAAGCCACCCATGCCGGCTGTCTGGTGATCGGCGAGGATCTCGGTGTCTTGCCCGAAGGGCTGCGCGAACGGCTGTCGGAGGCGCGGCTTTACGGATGCTCGGTCGCCCAGTTTGAGCGGGATCATGAGGGACAACTCCGGCACCCGAGAGACTTCCGGCCGGCCACAATGGCGAGTTTCGGGACCCATGACACGGCCACGTTGCGCGGGTTCTGGCAGGGCTGGGAGATCAACCGGCAGCAGGATTTCGGCCAGTTCGACGAGGACGCCAAGAACAGGTCCCATTCCGACCGATATCGCGATCGTTGGCGGCTGTCCCATATGCTCGCCGGCGGAAACAGCCACGAAGAGCCACCTGGGGATCTTGACGAGCATCTGATCAGCGCGCTCCACGAGATGCTGGGAGAAGCCGGGTCGGAGCTGATCGCCGTTCAGTTGGATGACGCCTGCGGCCGGGTCGAGCAAGCAAACTTTCCCGGCACCGTCAAGGAGTACCCGAATTGGCGCCTCAAGGCCCCGATTCCGGTCGCCGATCTCCGGGATCTCACGGCGCTCGACGGACTCAACCGGATCGTCCGAGGGCGTCACCAATGACCGATGCAAACCGTGCGCCCGGCCTATCCGACAAGGCCTGCGACCTCATGAAGGTTGAAGGCCGGAGGCTTCTGGTGGTACCCCGTTTGAAACCAGTATTGAGAGGAATTACGCCTTGAACCTGTCCAGCGAACGAGGCCTCGTTACCGCTGCCTCCGATGATCTTCAAGCGTCCATTCTAAATCATCTGCGTTTCTCGATCGGAAAGACCGCCGCCGCCGCGTCGCTCTCGGACTGGCGGATGGCGCTGTCCCATGCGATCCGGGATCTGGTCGTCGACCCTTGGTTCGACACCACGCGCCGGATCTACATGGAGGATCGCAAGCGGGTCTATTACCTCTCCATGGAGTTTCTCATCGGCCGTCTGCTCGAGGACGCGGTCCAGAATCTGGGCCTGGAAGAGCAGGCGCGGGCCGCAATGTACCGCTTCGGTATCAGCTATGACGAGGTGGTGGAGGACGAGCCGGATGCCGCCCTCGGCAATGGCGGCCTGGGCCGCTTGGCGGCCTGTTTCCTCGACAGCATGTCGACGGTCGGCGTGGCGGCCTACGGGTACGGCATCCGCTATGAGCACGGACTGTTCAAGCAGAGCTTCGAGGACGGCTGGCAGATCGAGCGGCCGGAAGACTGGCTGACCCAGCGCCACCCCTGGGAGTTCGAGCGGACCGAGAGTCACTATCCGATCGGCTTCGGTGGAGAGGTGAAAGTCGGCGCGGACGGTCGCTCCACATGGAGACCCGGCGAGACCGTCCTGGCTGCGGCCTATGACACCCCTGTGCCCGGCTGGCGCGGACGGTGGGTCAACACGTTGCGCCTGTGGTCGGCCAAGCCGACCAAGGTCTACGATCTGGAGCCGTTCAGCCGCGGCGACTATCTGGCGGCGGCTGCGCCTGCCGTGCTGGCGGAGACCATCAGCCGCGTGCTCTACCCGGACGACAGCACGCCCCAGGGCAAGGAACTGCGGCTGAAGCAGGAATTCTTCTTCACGGCGGCCTCGTTGAACGATCTGGTCCGCCGCTTCGTCGCCTATCATGACGATATCCGCAAACTGCCGGAGAAGGTGGCGGTTCAGCTTAACGATACTCACCCGGCAATCGCCGGTCCCGAACTGGTGCGTATCCTGGTGGACGACTACCAGATTCCGTTCGAGGAGGCTTTTCCGCTCGCCCGCGACAGTCTGCACTACACCAACCACACGCTGATGCCGGAAGCGCTGGAGAAGTGGCCGGTCGATCTCATGCGCAGCGTGCTTCCGCGGCACTACCAACTGATCGAGCAGATCGACGAGGCCCATCATAAGGCCAGCACTGCCGCCGGGCGCACCCGCCCCGACAGCGTGAAGATCATCGACGACGGCAATGTGCGCATGGGGGATCTGGCCTTCATCGCGGCGCGCCGGGTCAACGGGGTCTCGGCCCTGCACACCGATCTGATGAAGCGGACCGTATTCAAGGATCTGCACGAGCTGCATCCGGACCGGATCGTCAACCAGACCAATGGCGTGACGCCGCGGCGCTGGCTTCTGGGCTGCAATCCGGCCCTGAGCGCGCTGTTCACTGAGGCGGTGGGCCATGGCTGGGCGGTCGATATGGATCGGCTGATGGAGATCACCCCGCTCGCCGAGGACACTGGCTTTCGGGCCCGTTTCGCCGCCGCCAAAGTGGAGAATAAGACCCGCTTGACCAAGTATCTCAAGGCCAGGCTCGGCATCACGGTCGACCCGAACGCGATGTTCGATATCCAGATCAAGCGGATCCACGAGTACAAACGTCAGCTGATGAATATTCTGGAAGCGGCCGCAGCCTGGAACGAAATGAAGCGGAACCCCGGCGCTCCGTTCGCGCCGCGGGTGCGGATCTTCGGCGGCAAGGCGGCGCCGGGTTACGCGATGGCCAAGCTGATCATCAAGCTGATCAATGATATCGGCCGGACGGTGAACGCCGATCCCGAAACCCGGGATCGGCTGGCCGTGGTGTATCCGCCGAACTACAACGTGTCCATGGCCGAGGTGCTGATCCCCGCCGCCGATCTCAGCGAACAGATCTCAACCGCCGGCATGGAGGCTTCTGGCACCGGGAACATGAAGTTCGCGATGAACGGCGCGCTGACCATCGGCACCATGGACGGCGCCAATGTAGAAATCCACGAACGGGTCGGAGACGACAACATCTTCATCTTCGGGCTGTCCGCCGACGAGGTCACGGCCCGGCGTGCGCAGGGTTACAACCCGTCCGACGCGATCTGCGCATCGCCGCGCCTCGCGGAGGTTGTGGACCAGATCGAGCGGGGCGTGTTCTCGCCGGACGACCCAGATCGCTATCGGGCTCTGGTCGACAACCTGCGGGGCCACGACTGGTTCCTGGTCTGTGCGGATTTCGACGCCTACTACGACGCGCAGCGCAAGGTCGACGCCGCCTGGCAGGACAAGAAATCGTGGACCCGCAGTGCGGTTCTCAATGCGGCGCCCATGGGCTGGTTCTCATCCGACCGGACGATTCGCGGCTATGCCAGGGACGTCTGGGAGGCCGAAACCGGCGTCTGACCTGAACCGGGTTCGGGGGCGAAGGGGTTTACGTTCCCCGGATCGCCCCCAAATGGGGTCCATGGAAAAAAATACTGCAGTGCGAGATCCGTTGGTCGATCGACAGGTCGCTATTTATATTTCAAAAGGTGTTTGCGGGACCCCGTTCTCGGTCCTGGGCGTGCATCCGGACGGTGAGGGGGTTGTCGTCCGCGCCTTCGTGCCGGGTGCGGAGGCGGTTGACCTTGTGGATGCCGAAACCGACAGCGCGGTGACCCCGCTCGAACCGGTCGGGGTTGACGGCGTCTTCGCCGCGCGGCTGAAGGCGCACCCTGGACCCTACACGTTGCGGGCCCGCCGGGGCGAGGACATCTGGACATTCATGGACCCCTACGCCTTCGCGCCGGTCATGGGCCCGCAGGACGAATACTACCTGTCGGAAGGCACCCATCGGCGGCTTTGGGATGTTCTTGGCGCCCATCCGATGACCCATGAGGGGGTCGAGGGTGTGCATTTCGCGGTCTGGGCGCCGAACGCCCTGCGGGTCTCCCTGGTCGGCGATTTCAATGACTGGGACGGCCGCCGCTACGTGATGCGGTCGCGCGGGGCCTCCGGGATCTGGGAGATCTTCATCCCGGGTCTGGAGGCCGGTGTCCGGTACAAATACGAGATCCGGTCCGCCGGCGGCGTCCTGCAGCCTCTGAAAGCGGATCCGGTCGGCTTCGGCTCCGAACATCCGCCGGAGAATGCCTCGATCGTTCGGGATCTCCGGGGACGCGAGTGGTCGGATGACGACTGGATGCTGCGGCGTGGCGATGTGCACAAGGTCGACAAGCCGATTTCGATCTACGAGGTGCATCTCGGCTCCTGGCGCCGGCGGCCCAAGGAGGGCAATCGCGCACTGTCCTATCATGAGCTCGCGGACGAGCTGATCCCCTACGCGGTCGATCTCGGGTTCACCCATCTCGAGCTGATGCCGATCTCGGAGTACCCGTTCGACGGCTCCTGGGGCTATCAGCCGGTTGGCTTGTTCGCGCCGACCATCCGGCACGGTACCCCGGACGAGTTCCGGGATTTCGTGCAGGCCTGTCACAAGGCGGGGCTGGGCGTGATCCTGGATTGGGTGCCGGGGCATTTTCCGACCGATCCCCATGGGCTCGGTAAATTCGACGGCCAGGCCTTGTACGAGCATGTCGACCCGCGCGAGGGCTTTCATCAGGACTGGAACACCCTGATATTCAACTACGGGCGGACCGAGGTTGCGAACTATCTGATCGCCAACGCCCTCTACTGGGTGAAAGAGCACCATGTGGACGCGCTGCGGGTCGATGCGGTGGCTTCGATGCTGTACCGCGACTACAGCCGGAAAGCCGGGGAATGGGTGCCGAACATCCATGGCGGCCGCGAGAATCTGGAGGCGATTTCCTTCCTCAAGCGGATGAACGAGGTGGTCTATGGCGAGGACAACTCGATCATGACCATCGCCGAGGAAAGCACCGCCTGGCCCGGAGTGACCCGCCCGACCGATTCAGAGGGGCTCGGGTTCGGGTTCAAATGGAACATGGGGTGGATGAACGACACCCTGGAATACATGAAGGAAGACCCGATCAACCGGCGCTACCATCACGCCAAGATGACCTTCGCGCTCGACTACGCCTTCAGCGAGAATTTCATCCTGCCCCTCAGCCATGACGAGGTCGTACACGGCAAGGGGTCGATTCTGGGTCGGATGCCGGGCGACAGATGGCAGAAATTTGCCAATCTGCGGGCCTATTACGGGTTCATGTGGGGCCATCCCGGCAAGAAGCTGATGTTTATGGGCTCGGAATTCGGCCAGGCGACCGAGTGGAACCACGACGCGACCCCCGACTGGGACGCGCTTGAGGACGGCGCCCACCAGGGCGTCCGCTCCCTGATCCGGGACCTGAACGCGCTCTATCGGGAGACTCCCGCACTGTATCGTCGGGATCACCGGGCCGACGGGTTCCAATGGATGAATGGGGCAGGAGACGCGGAGTCCGTGATCTCCTGGGTACGATACGGCGAAGACGGCGACAAGCCGGTCCTGGCGGTGTTCAACTTCACCCCTGTCGTACGCGAAAACTGGCGCGTCGGTGTGCCGGCGCCCGGTCATTGGGTGGAGCGGCTCAACACCGACGCGTCGGTCTATGGCGGCAGTGGCGTCGGGAATCTCGGTGGTATCGACAGCACGGCGGAGGGCTGCGACGGCCAGAGCCAATCCCTCAGCCTCACTCTGCCGCCCTTGTCCGCCATGTTCTTCGAACTGGCTTAGTCAGCGCGCCGTCCAACCTCCGTCCACCTTCACGCCGGATCCGGTCACAGAGCCGGACGCCGGGGACAGCAGGTAGACCACGGCAGCGGCCACGTCCTCGAGTTGGCCCAATTCGCCGGTGGCCAGGCGTCCTAGGGTATCGGCCTTGAAATTTGGATTCTCGAAGAACGGGCGGGTCAGCGGCGTTTCGACAAAAGTCGGGCCGACCGCATTCACGCGGATGCCGTGGGGACCGAGATCCCAGGCCATCGCTTTGGTCAGGCCCTCGATCGCATGTTTGCTCGCGCAATAGACCGACCGGTTGGGCGCGCCCACATGCCCCATCTGCGATGACATGTTGACGATCGCGCCCTTCACGCCGCCCGCGATCATGCCCTGGGCGACCGCCTGGGCCACAAAGAAGCAGGACCGGACGTTCAGGCCGAACAGCTGATCGAAATGGGCAATCGAGACGTCCTGAAAGGGCTCGGGAATGTTCGAGCCGGCGTTGTTCAGCAATCCGTCGAGCGGCCCCAGCTCCTTGATGCGAGCCATCGTCGCCTCGACGTCGGTGACGTCCTGGACGATGGGTTCAGCGCGGCCGGACACGCCGTTCGCAGCGATCTTTGCGGCCAGGGCCTCGAGCGGCCCGGCCGACCGGCTCATCAGGATCACATGGGCTCCGGCCTCCGCCAGCGCCTCGGAACAGGCCGCCCCGAGTCCGCGGCCCGCGCCGGTGACGAGCACCCGCTTGCCGTCCAGGCGAAACCGGTCCGCCACTCGGATCGGCCGGTCGTCCGAGAGGGTCTCAGGCATTCTTGCCTCCATAGCGCCGCACACGGATATCGGCCTGTTCCTTGTGCCCCATGAAGCCTTCGAGCGCGCACAGCCGCGAGCAGTACTCGCCCACCATCGCGCTGGCCTCGTCGGTCAGTACCCGCTGATAGGTGCAGGTCTTCATGAACTTGCCGACCCAGAGCCCGCCGGTATAGCGCGCCGCCTTGCGGGTCGGCAGCGTGTGATTGGTGCCGATCACTTTGTCGCCATAGGCCACATTGGTGCGTGGCCCCAGGAACAGCGCACCGTAATTCGTCATCTCGGCCAGGAATTTGTCGTCGTCGCGGGTCATGACCTGGACGTGCTCGCTGGCGATCTCGTCGGCGACCTTCACCATCTCGTCCAGATCCTCGACCACGATCACCTGGCCGTACTCGGCCCAGGCGACGGACGCGACGGCGGCGGTGGGGAGAACCGTCAGCTGACGCTCGATCTCTGCCATCGTGTCCCGGGCCAGCTTCTCGCTGTCGGTGACCAGGATGGCGGGGGAGTTCGGACCGTGCTCGGCCTGACCCAGCAGGTCGGCCGCGCAGATCTCGCCGTCAACGGTCTCGTCGGCGAGAATCAGGGTTTCCGTAGGACCCGCGAACAGATCGATCCCGACCCGTCCGAACAACTGCCGTTTGGCTTCCGCCACGAACGCATTGCCCGGCCCGACCAGCATGTCGATCGGTGCGATCGTCTCGGTTCCAATCGCCATGGCGCCGATCGCCTGAATGCCACCGAGCGCATAGATCTCGTCCGCCCCGCCCAAGTGCTGGGCTGCGACGATCGCGGCGTTCGGACGCCCCTCATAGGGCGGCGCGCAGGTCGCGATCCGCTTCACACCGGCGACCTTCGCGGTCACCACGCTCATATGGGCGCTGGCGACCATCGGGTATTTTCCACCGGGCACATAGGACCCGACCGCGTTGACCGGCACGTTCTTGTGGCCGAGGATGACACCTGGAAGTGTTTCTACCTCAATGTCCTGAAGGGCGTCCTTCTGTTTTTGAGCGAAGTTTCGAACCTGCGCCTGGGCGAACTTGATATCCTCCAGATCCCGCTCCGAGACCTCAGACAGGCAGCGGGCGATATCCTCGTCCGACATGCGGAACTGCGCGGGCGACCATTTGTCGAACTTCTCCGACAACTCCCGGACCGCCGCGTCGCCGCGCGCCTCGATCTCGGCGAGAGTCGTCTCTACGGTTGCGCGGACCTTGTCGTCGTCCTCCCGGCGCTCCTCGTCGGTGCGCCCGGTCTTCAGCCATCGAGCCATACCTGTTTTCCTCCGTTGGGCTTCGTCTTTATTGGGAGGGACGGTGCATGGCGCGACCCGGAATGGCAAGACCGGCCCCAGGTTAACGACGGGCGTCAGGATCGGGCGGCTTCGGTCACTTGGGGGAAAGACAGGTCCGGATCCGCTCCGCGTTGCGCTGCATCATCCGGGCGTAGAGATCCGATCCGCTCTCCAGATCGGCGCCGAGCGGGTCGATCACACCGGTACGCGCGCCGGTCCCTTCAATCACCACCTGGATGACCCGGGGCTGGAACTGCGGCTCGCTGAACACACAGGTCGCGCCGGATTTTCGGATGTGGTCCTGGATCTCTGAGAGCCGTGCCGCACCCGGGGCGACCTCGGGATTGATGGTGATGGCGCCCGCGCCGGTCAGCCAGTAGCGGTGTTCCAGGTACTGGAAACCGTCATGGAACACGATGTAAGGAACGTCGCGGACCGGAGCGAGCGTCCGGTCCAGTTCGGTCTCGAGGGCGGTCAGGGCCGTGTTCATCCGATCCGCATTGGCCAGATAGGCGGACGCGTTCGCAGGGTCGAGATCAGCGAGGGCCGTGGCAATCGCATCGACCATCGCCCGGGCGTTCGCCGGATCGAGCCAGACATGCGGGTCCGGAGCCCCGGCCTCATGTTCATGATCGTGGCCATCGCCATCACCATGCTTGTGATCCGTGCTGCCGTGGTGGTCGTCATCTTCATGGTCGTGTGCGCCCCAGAGGCCGCCGGAGCGATAGGGCAACAGGGCCAGACCTGGCGCGTTCATCAGCGGCACGGATCCGGCCGGATTGGCCAAGGTATTCAGAGGCTTGACCAGGAATTGTTCCAGGTCGGGCCCGATCCAGAACACCAGGTCGGCCTTTGAAAGCGCGCTCGCGTCCGACGGTTTCATCGCGAACCCGTGGGGCGAGGCGGCACCGTCCAGGATCAGATGCGGCGTACCAACGCTGCCCATGACCGATTCGACCAGGGAGTGGACGGGCTTGATGCTGGCGACCACATTGGGTGCAGCCTGCGCCGTAGAGACCGTCAGGCCGAGAAGAATGGCAAAGCCGGAGAGGAGGGACCGTTGCATCGGGGATGACTCGCGTTGGTGAGCGGGGTAATGTCGGGTTTCGTTGTTATGTTATAGTATAACATTTCAGGTCAAGGGCTGGAGACGTGTTCGCATGGCTGAGATATTGGTTTCCGCAGAAAACCTGGGCATCCGGCGGAATGAACGTTGGCTGGTCCGGGGGGTTAACCTCGCCGTCCACGCCGGTGAGATCGTCACCCTGATCGGGCCGAACGGTGGCGGGAAGAGCACGACGGCGAAGGCCTTGCTCGGACTGATCCCGCCGCAGGAGGGGCGCCGGGTGGTGACGGACCCTCTGTCCATCGGCTACATGCCGCAGCGGTTCTCGGTGGACTGGACCTTGCCCCTGACCGTTGAACGTCTGATGACCCTGACCCGCCGGCACCCGTCGCACGAAGTCTTGGCGGCGCTGGATGCGGTCGGGTGCGTTCATCTGCCGGACCGCGCGGTCCAGGCACTGTCCGGGGGCGAGTTCCAAAGGGTGCTGTTGGCCCGCGCTCTGCTCAGGAACCCGAGGCTGCTGGTCCTCGACGAACCGGTGCAGGGGGTCGATTTCGCCGGCGAGATCGAGATGTACGATCTGATCGGACGTCTGCGGGACCAGCGGGGTTGTGGGGTGTTGCTGATCAGCCATGACCTGCACGTTGTGATGGCCCAGACCGATACGGTGGTTTGCATGGACGGCCATGTCTGCTGCAGCGGGCCACCCAATTCCGTGGTCGAGAACGCCGAATACCGACGGCTGTTCGGCGCGCGCGCGGCCTCCGCCTTGGCGGTGTATCAGCACGATATGGGGCATCACCATCATCACCACGGCCATGATCACGGGCATGACCACAGCGATCACGACGGACACGATCATGCTCGATGATTTCCTGCTGCGCGCCGGCCTTGCCGGTATCGGGGTCGCACTGGTTGCCGGACCCTTGGGCTGTTTCATCGTCTGGCGGCGGCTGGCCTATTTCGGCGACACCATGGCGCATTCGGCATTGCTGGGCGTGGCGCTGGCGGTGCTGTTGGATGTGGATCTGATGCTGGGTGTGTTCGGAATCGCCCTTCTGGTGGCCGTCTCATTGGGAATGCTGGGACGGGCAGGGCCACTCTCCGCAGACTCCCTGCTGGGACTGCTCTCGCATTCCACATTGGCCCTGGGCCTGGTGATCGTCTCCTTCCTGAGCTGGGTGCGGATTGATCTGATGGCATTCCTGTTCGGCGACATCCTCTCGGTCGGACGGGTCGATCTCCTGATCATCTGGAGCGGTGCCGGACTGGTGCTCGCGGTACTCGCCTGGATCTGGCGCCCCTTGCTGGCGCTGACCGTGCATGAGGAGGTGGCGGCCGCAGAGGGACTGCATCCGGCCCGGACCCGTCTCGTGTTCATGGTGCTGATGGCGGCGGTGATTGCGGTCGCGATGAAGATCATCGGTGTGCTGCTGATCACCGCACTGCTGATCATTCCGGCGGCGACGGCCCGACTGTTCTCCCGCGGCCCGGAAATGATGGCGGTCGGCGCCGCGCTCCTGGGGATGTGTGCCGTGATCGGCGGCCTGATGCTGTCGCTCAAGGCCGACAGCCCGTCTGGTCCCTCAATTGTCGTCGCCGCGCTCTGCCTGTTTCTCGTCGCCCTCTGCATCCGTCTCGTCTCAGCACGATTGCGATCCGCAGGAGACCGTTGAAGCCGCAGGTGAATTGGTGCCATGCTTGGCTCCTGCGCTCTCGAACCTGCGAGGATCACATGTCCATCACCATTACGCCCCTGACGCCGGTTCTTGGGGCTGAAATCACCGGCATCCGGATCGGGACCGTCACCGAGGCCGAGTTTGCGGCGATCAATCAGGCGTTCGAGGACTATTCGGTCCTTGTCATCCGGGATCAGACCGATATCGATGACGAGAACCAGTTGGCGTTCTCGTACAGGTTCGGCGCGCTTGAGCAGGTGATCTCGTCCAATCCAGGTGGGGCCGGGACGGAGATTGCGATCTTCTCGAACGTTGACGAATCCGGCGCGCTGATCCCACCCAAGGACAAGCGGATGCTCTACAACGCCGGTAACCAGATGTGGCATACCGACAGTTCCTACAAACCGGTGCCCTCGACCGCTTCCCTGCTGTCCGGGCGGGTCGTCCCGCCGGAAGGCGGTGAGACCGAATTCGCCAGCGCACGCGCGGCCTGGGAGGCCCTGTCACCGGAGGAGCAGGCGGAATACGAACCTCTGGTCGCCGTGCACGATTTCCTCTACAGCCGCGGCCTGATCGACAAGACCCTGCTGGGGGAGAAGGACCGCAAGGAGCTGCCGGCGGTCCGTCAGAAGATGGTGCGCACAAATCCGGTGAACGGCCGCAAGGCGATCTATGTCGGCGCCCACGCATCCCATATCGAAGGCCGGGACGTGGAAGAGAGCCGCGCCTTGTTACGTCGGCTGACCGAGTTCGTGAGCCAGCCCCAGTTCACCTATACCCATCAATGGAAACCGGGCGACCTGGTGATGTGGGACAACCGGGCGGTTCTGCACCGGGGCAAGGGCTGGGATGAGTCAAAATACAAGCGTGTGATGCACAGAACCACGGTCGCCGGCGTCGGTCCCACGGTCGAGGATGGTCAAGCGTTTGCCGCCTGAGCCCGCCGTCCAATCGTCTCCGCAATCCGAGATTCTGCAACGTTACGACGGGGCCGTATCGGTGACGATCGGCCCGCGCGGCGTCTCGGCTCTCCGCCAGACCCCACCGATGCGGCTGTTTCGGCCCTATGCCGAGCGTGGAGAGCCGGAGACCGTCGTTCTCGGCAACATCTCAGGCGGCGTGACCGGCGGGGATCGTCTGGGCATGTCGATCCGGGCCGAGGGGGTGCCGGCGCTTGCCGTCACCCAGGCGGCGGAGAAGGTGTACCGCAGCCATGGCGGCGCGGCCCGCATGAATGTCGATCTGACGGCCACCGAGGGCGGCGCACTCGAATTCCTTTCCTCCGGAACCATCCTGTTCGACGGTGCCGATCTGGACCGCGCCACCACCCTCTCGGTCGAAGGCGATGGGCGGCTCATGTTCGTCGAGATCCTGATGTTCGGCCGGGCGGCGCGGGATGAACAGTTCCGAACCGGACGGCTGCGGGACCGGATCAGGCTGCTGCGCGACGGTCGATTGATTTGGATGGACGATCTGGCCTTGGGGCCGCGACCGCTGGAGCAGCTGTCCGCCGCACCAGGCTTTGCCGGAGCGACGGCAGCCGGAACGGTGATCCTGACCGGTGTGTCCGCCCCCGAGCTCAGAGATCGCCTGCGAGAGGACATCCAGACGGTGACCGACGTGCGCCACGGCGTTGTGCTCCTGGACGAACGTACGGTCCTGATGAGGGTTTTGGGGGCCCGAGCGGACAATGTGCGCCGGATGATTGAAACGGTCTGCATGCGCTTGCGGGCGGACGCCTTGAGCCGGCCGGAACGCATGCCGACGATCTGGTCGGTTTGACCGCGTTTTGTGCGATGCGGAAAAGCTCTCGACCTGGGCGTAAAGCCGGGCCACCATTGGGGAAATGGATCTTTCGAACGGGGGACTGACGTCATGCAATTGACGCCTAGGGAAAAGGACAAGCTGCTGGTGGCCATGGCGGCCAACGTGGCGCGCCGGCGCTTGGATCGCGGGGTGAAGCTGAACTACCCCGAGGCGATCGCGCTGATCACCGATTATGTGGTCGAGGGCGCGCGCGACGGTCGGTCCGTTGCCGATCTGATGGAAGCCGGGGCCGGTGTGATCAGCCGCGACCAGGTCATGGACGGCATCGCCGAGATGATCCACGACGTCCAGGTTGAGGCCACGTTCCCCGACGGCACCAAGCTCGTCACCGTTCATCATCCGATCCGCTGAGGGGGCCGCCATGACCGAAGACTTCACGCCGGGCGAACTGATCGCCGCAGATGGTGAGATCGAGCTGAACCAGGGCGCCGATCGGGTCACCGTGACCGTTGCCAATACCGGCGATCGGCCGGTGCAGGTGGGCTCGCACTATCACTTCGCAGAAACCAATCCGGGCCTGGAATTCGACCGGGATCTGGCGATGGGCCGCAGGCTGGATATTCCTGCCGGCACCGCCGTCCGGTTCGAGCCCGGCCAGACCCGCGAGGTCACGTTGGTGCCCTATCTCGGGGCCCGCAACATCTACGGCTTCAATCAGCAGGTCATGGGCGCCGTGCCGGCTTCCAAACCGGGCCAGGGTAATGTGCCGCCGCGCCGGATCGCGCGCGCCTCCTATGCCGCCATGTTCGGGCCGACCGTCGGCGACAGGGTGCGGCTGGCCGACACCGATCTGTTCATCGAGGTGGAGAAGGATTTCACCACCTATGGCGAAGAGGTGAAGTTCGGCGGCGGCAAGGTGATCCGTGACGGCATGGGGCAATCCCAGGCGACCCGGGCGGAAGGGGCGGTCGATCTGGTCATCACAAACGCGACCGTGCTGGACCACACGGGCGTGTTCAAGGCCGATATCGGGGTCCGGGACGGCCGCATCGTCGGTATCGGCAAGGCCGGAAACCCCGATGTGCAGCCCGGCGTCGACATCGTCATCGGCCCGGGCACCGAAGCCCTGGCGGGCGAGGGCAAGATCCTGACCGCCGGCGGACTCGACGTGCACATCCATTTCATCTGCCCGCAGCAGGTCGACGAGGCGCTTGCTTCCGGAGTCACCACCATGATGGGCGGCGGGACCGGCCCCGCAACCGGGACCAATGCGACCACCTGCACGCCGGGGCCATGGAACCTGATGCGGATGCTGCAGGCGGTGGACGGGTTGCCGATCAATTTCGGATTCTTCGGCAAGGGCAATGCCGCCCTGCCGCGCGCCCTGGAGGAGCAGATCCGCGCCGGCGCCTGCGGCTTGAAGCTGCACGAGGATTGGGGGACGACGCCGGCCGCCATCGACTGCTGCCTTTCGGTCGCGGACGAGATGGACATCCAGGTGATGATCCATACGGACACCCTGAACGAAAGCGGTTTCGTCGAGAACTCGATCGCCGCCTTCAAGGGCCGCACGATCCACGCCTTCCACACCGAGGGGGCGGGTGGCGGACATGCACCGGACATCATCAAGGTGTGTGGCGAGGCGAACGTGCTGCCGTCCTCGACCAACCCGACCCGGCCGTTCACCGTGAACACGGTGTCGGAGCATCTCGACATGCTGATGGTCTGTCATCACCTGGATCCCCGGATCCCAGAGGACGTGGCCTTCGCCGAAAGCCGGATCCGGAAAGAGACGATCGCGGCGGAGGATATCCTTCACGATATGGGCGCGTTCTCGATCATGGCGTCGGACAGCCAGGCCATGGGCCGGGTCGGCGAGGTGGTGATCCGGACCTGGCAGACCGCCGACAAGATGAAGAAACAGTTCGGGCGTCTGGCGGGCGAGACCGGCGAGAACGACAATCTCCGCGCCCGGCGCTACATCGCGAAATACACCATCAACCCGGCCATCGCGCAGGGCATCTCGTCCCAGGTCGGCTCGATCGAGGTCGGCAAGCGGGCGGATCTGGTGCTGTGGTCGCCGGCCTTCTTCGGGGTGAAGCCGGATCTGACCCTGGTCGGCGGCATGATCGCGTCAGCGCAGATGGGCGACCCGAACGCCTCGATCCCGACCCCGCAGCCGGTCCATGCCCGCAACATGTTCGGAGCCCTGGGCGGCGCGCTGACGGCGGGCTCGGTCTCCTTCGTCAGCCAGGCGGCGATCGAGCGGGATGTGCGCGGGCAGTACGGTCTGGCCAAGCAGACCGTGGCGGTGCGCGACACCCGCGGCGGGATCGGCAAGGCGTCGATGATCCACAATGACCTGATGCCGCGCATCGAGGTCGACCCGGAGAGCTACGAGGTGAAAGCCGACGGCAAGCTGCTGACCTGCGAGCCGGCCGAGGTGGTCTCGATGGCGCAGCGATATTTCCTGTTCTGATGACCCGCCTGATCGACCACGCCCGCGCCGGGCACTGGCCGTCCGGCGAGGCTGCCGACGCTGTACGGCTCGACTACGAGGCCCGCTACCGGCGGCGCATCCTGCTGACCTCCGCATACGGTGCCGAAATGCTGCTGGACCTGCCGAAGGCGGTGCCGATGTCCGGCGGCGACGGGTTGCGCAGCGACACGGGTGTCTGGGTCACGGTTGAGGCGGCCGACGAACCCGTGGTCGACATTCGGGCCGAGACGCCCGAGAAACTGGCCCGGCTGGCCTGGCATCTGGGCAACCGGCATCTGGCGACCCAGATCGGTGACGGCTGGCTGCGCATCCGACCGGACCATGTGATCGAGGCCATGCTGGAAGGCCTGGGCGCGGTTGTGCACCGTCTCGACGCGCCGTTCCAGCCGGAAGGCGGGGCCTATGGCGATCACGGCCACCAGCCCCATGATCATCATCACCACCCCCATGACGCGGCGCACGGACATGCGCACTCCCACGAGCACTCTCATGACCACTGACCTGTCCGCCACCGGCCTGCTGAAACTGGCGACCTGGCTGTCGCCGTCCTTCCCGATCGGCGCCTTCGCCTACAGCCACGGCCTGGAATACGCGGTCGAGGCCGGGTTCGCGGACGACCGGGCGAAGCTGGAGGAGTGGGGACGGTATCTGCTGGCCCATGGCCCGGTGCGGCAGGATGCGGTCCTGCTGGCGCGCGCCTGGCGGGAGGCGGCGGACCCCACGTCCCTGACCGAGACGGCACGCATCGCCGCGGCCTTGAAGGGCACGCCGGAGCTGGCCCAGGAGACCCTGGTGCAGGGGGCGGCCTTTCTGCGGACCGTCCGGGCCGCCTGGGCGCGTCCGGCGCTCGACCGGATCGCGGCCGATCTGGCGCCGCTCGGCATCGCCCTGCCGGTGGCGGTCGGCGCCGCGACCGCTGTGCACGGCGTCCCGCTGCGCGAGACCCTGCAGATCTACCTGCATGCCTTCGTCGCCAACCTGACCTCCTCGGCCATGCGGCTGTCGGTGATCGGCCAGACAGATGGGCAGCGGATCCTGGCAGCCTTGGAGGCACCGGTGCTGGAGGCGGCGGAGTCCGCCCTCACAGCCGCGCCGGATGATCTGGGCGCCGCATCGGCTATGATCGACTGGTGTTCCATGCGTCACGAAACCCAACACACGAGGCTGTTCAGATCATGAGTGAGGCCGTCGACATCTCCCCCTCGGCAACGCCCGGCACCGGACCCCTGCGGGTCGGCATCGGTGGGCCGGTCGGCTCCGGCAAGACCGCACTGGTGGAGGCGCTGTGTAAATACATGCGCGGGGTGAACGATTTGGTGGTCATCACCAACGACATCTACACCGACGAGGACCGCCGCATCCTGGTCCGGGCCGAGGCGCTTGAGGAGGAGCGGATCATGGGGGTCGAGACCGGCGGCTGCCCCCATACCGCCATCCGCGAGGACGCCTC
>JANSYC010000187.1 GCA_024742605.1 Alphaproteobacteria bacterium
CGGGACTGTTCCAAACGTGGGGGTCACGCAATGGATGGGGTCGCGGCGGCACTTCCTCGGTGCGCTGCGTTCATGGCATCGACACGCATGGTAAGGACCGCGTGGGCACCGGCGGCCGACCATCGCATTTGCTGCAGCTTGTTCATTCGGCGGTTCACCAAAGCGTTTGCCAAACCCTCGGAGGTCGACGTGCCGACCGGCTTTCCTGCGCGCTGGCGTTGAGCGTAATCGACCAGGTACGAGCTCTGACCGTCGACATACTCCCGCAGATTGGTCATGGCGGTGCGCAGTCGCCGGGCCGGAACGGCGCTTCGATCGGAGCGCTGGCACCGGATGTCGAATGCTTCGAGCCGACGCTCGATTGACGACAAGGCCCGCCGGCCTTTCGCCGTCTGGCCATGCCAGAGGCGCCAGTGCAGGCTGTCGAGCAGGCGGCGGATCGCCGGCAAGGCACGGTATTCGCGGTTGGTGTGCGCCTTCATGCCTCTGGCCGTGGTCTTCGCAACCTGTACCCGGCGCGCCAGATGCGGCCAGTCCAGAACCGGCCGTTCCTTAATTCCGGCCTTCAGCAGATAGCCGCGCAGCATCTTGTCGCCGTCGGTGAAGGCCGTGATGGTCGTCTCTGGGCACCGGCCCAATCGGTGGAGCGCGTCGGTGATCGGGCGGTGGGGTGGATCGAGCGCCGCGATGACACCGCCGAAACGGAGGATCCGCCCATCGTCTGTTGACGCAACTCCGATCAGCACCTCATGGTGACGTGGTCCGTCAGGCGCGCAGCTCCGCACGAAGGTCGTGTCCATGCCGAGGTCGATCGACCTTGCAGTCGTTACAGCCTCAACGCGATCGGAAACGCCTTCGGCATCAATTTGTGCCGCCCCGGCGAAGACCCGCCGGCGTACGGTACTCATGCTCCCTCCGGAGGCCAGCGGGAACAGCTGTCCGATCAACCCGGCGGCCATCCGGAAGCTCATCCAGGCGCCGAGACGCGCCAGCACCTGGCGATACTCCGTGGTCGAGCGGGACGATCCGCGCAACAGCGCCGGCGCTCGTTCGCCTGAGCCGATACGCACCAGGCGCGGGACGCGGATCGCCAGCGTGCCATGAAGGCTCTGGATCGTGCGAAGCCGATAGTCTTTCAGCCGCAAGGTCGCGTCCAGCCGGCGCAGTCGGTCGGCTTGGGTCTGCAGGGCCGCCTCCTGGAGTGCCACGACAGCACGCTGGAGATCACCGAGAAGCCGATGTGCCAGACCGTGCTCGAGGCCGATGTCGTCGACGCTGGCTGGAGCGAGGATTTCACCAAGCCAGCCAATCTCCAGGCGGTGAGCCCCCGAAGACGGGCCGGCCTCCAACAGTTCGAGCTTCCAACCCATCTAACGCTCCCGTCTCGGCCGATCCATGGATCCCTCACATCTGACCGATCGTGAGAAACCACAAGACCGTCCGACCCCCACGTTTGGAACAGTCCCGACGCGGGCTTTGAAATCCGGCTTGTGCTGCTTGCGCTTCGACATCTCCGATCTCCTCTCTCGA
>JANSYC010000062.1 GCA_024742605.1 Alphaproteobacteria bacterium
CGACCAGGGCGGCGATGTCCGGATCGTTCTCCAGGTCATGGGCGACCACGGTGCAGATCACCTGCACCTCGTTCTTGAAGCCCTTGACGAACAGCGGGCGGATCGGACGGTCGATCAGCCGCGAGGTCAGGGTCTCCTTCTCACTCGGACGGCCCTCGCGCTTGAAGAAGCCGCCCGGGATCTTGCCGGCCGCGTAGGTCTTTTCCTGGTAGTGGACGGACAGGGGGAAGAAGTCCTGGCCCGGCTTCGGCTGGCGGGCGTACACCACGGTGCAGAGGACGACCGTGTCGCCATAGCGAACCAGCACCGAGCCGTCCGCCTGACGGGCCATCCGGCCGGTCTCCAGGGTCAGCTTGCGTCCGCCCCAGTCGAGTTCTTTACGGAAAATCTCAAACATTCATCACATCCTTCATTGGGGCTGGTCGGTCCTGTCGCATCCCGCTGGGGTCCGATGGCGCGCTCGCCTCTGTTGCGAACTCCAATCCACCCAGATGGGCGATCAGCTGCCACCAATACCTAAAACCGCCAACGGCGCGACGTCGGCGGCGGATCTCTCAGCGGTGCGGTTGTTGGAAAATGGACGCCACCCTTGGTGTCCCTCGACCGTCCCTCGGTTCCTAAGTCATCAATCCTCTTGCGCGCGCGTTCCATGCCACGAACGCGCCGCCGGGTCAATGCGGCAGGACCGGCGTAAGACGCAGAAACGCGCCGCCTCGGATGAGACGGCGCGTTCCCGCAGACGATTCGGTGTCCGTGACTAGCGGCGGATGCCCAGGCGCTCGATCAGGGTCTTGTAGCGGTCGACGCTCTTGCCCTTGGCGTAGTCGAGCAGGCGGCGACGCTTGCTGACCATCATCAGCAGCCCGCGGCGGGAGTGGAAGTCCTGCTTGTTGAGCTTCATGTGCTCGGTCAGATTGCTGATCCGCTCGGTCAGGATCGCGACCTGCACCTCGGGGGAGCCGGTGTCCCCCTCGCCGGTGGCGAATTCTTTGATCAGTTCGGCTTTGCGTTCGGCAGTAATCGACATCGTGGTACTCCTATAGGTCAGAGGTTCAACACCCTCACCGGACGAATCAGCCCTTCCTCGATCCGCGCGATGGCGACCGGAACCCCCGCCTCAGTGGCGTAGACCGTGTCTCCCTCGCGAAGATCGCCAAAGCGTGACCTGTCCGCAGCGCGGAACACGGGAACGCCTTGACCGTTTCGGAGCGTGCTCGCCTCGGGTCCCATCAGGGCCAGCGCCGGGATGTCGTCCAGCGCGGTCTCGACGGGCCGCAGGTGCTCGAAAGCCGCCGGGTTATCCACCAGTGCGGTCAGGGAATCAAGGGAAATCGCGTCGTCTTCGGTAAACGGCCCGACCCGGAGCCGCCGCAGATCGGCGATATGACCGACGCTGCCGACCGCGAGCGCCAGGTCGCGGGCCAGCGCGCGCATGTAGGCACCCTTGCCGGACTCGACGTGAAAACGCGCATGATCCCGGTCGATCATCTCCACCAGTTCGAACTGGTGAATGGTCACGACCCGCGGCTGCAGGGCGACCTCCTCGCCGGAGCGGGCGATGTCGTAGGCGCGCTCCCCCGCCAGCTTGATGGCGGAGTATTGCGGCGGGGTCTGCTGGATATCACCGACAAAGGCTTCCAGCGCCGCCTCGATATCGGCCACATCGGGCCGCACATCGGAGGTGGCGAGCACGTCGCCCTCCTTGTCGTCGGTGGTGCGGCTTTCGCCCCAGCGTACGACGAAGTCGTAGGCCTTGTCGGTATCCATCACGTAGGGGACGGTCTTGGTGGCCTCACCCAGCGCGATCGGCAGGATTCCGGTCGCCAGCGGGTCGAGCGTGCCGGAGTGGCCGGCCTTCTGGGCGGCGAACACCCGGCGCACCGCGGACACCGCCTGGGCCGAGCTGATGCCGGACGGCTTGTCCAGAATCAGCCAGCCATGGACCGGATTGCCCTTCTTACGCCGCGCCATCCTTGTCCCCCGCGTGTTCGTCGTCGTCTTCGTCGCTTTCGGCGGCCGCCACATCGGCCCGCACCCGCGGATCCTGCAGCAGGGCATCGATCCGCATCGAGGTGTCGAACCCGGTGTCGCGTTTGAAGACCAGACGCGGGGCGTATTTCATGTGGAGCTCGCGGGCCGCCAGCCCGGACAGGTAGCCGGCCACCCGGTTGAGGGCGTCCTGCAGGTCCTTCTGGGACTCCGCGTCACCGCCGCCCAGGGGCACGAACCAGACGCTGGCCTGGCGCATATCCGGCGAGACCGAGACCTCCGAGATGGTCAGGCTGGTCTCGTACAGCAGCGGGTCGTGGATCTCGCCCCGTTCGAACGCACGGGACACCACCCGGCGGATTTCCTCGCCGACCCGCAATTGTCGCTGGCTCGGGCCCTCCCGGTTCTCGCGACCGGAAGCGTTTTGTCGATTTGACATCTTGTGATCTCCAGCCGGGCCTCGGACCGAGGCCCTCGTCCGTTAAGACGAAGACCGGGCAGGCCGGGGGTCAGACCCCGGCCGTGCCGATCCGGAATGGAAGAGACGACAGCCGGGATCAGCCGTTCGCCGCTTCCTGCTTCTGCACCTCGTCGAGGGTCCGTGCGACCTCGGTCAGCTCGAAACACTCGATCCGATCGCCCTCGCGGATGTCCTCGTAGTTCTCGAAGGCCATACCGCACTCGTACCCTTCGCGCACCTCCCGGACCTCGTCCTTGAAGCGCTTCAGGGTCTTCAGCGTGCCCTCGTGGATCACCACATCGTCGCGCAGCAGGCGGACCTTGCAGCCCCGCTTGATGATGCCGTCGGTGACCATGCAGCCCGCGATCTTACCGGCCTTGGTGATGTTGAACACCTGGCGGATCGAGGCGTAGCCGATGAAGTCTTCCCGGATCGCCGGCGCCAGCAGGCCGGACAGCATGCCCTTCACGTCGTCGATCAGGTTGTAGATGATCGAGTAGTAGCGAATCTCCACCCCATCCCGGCGGGCCATGTCACGGGCCTGCGGGTTGGCGCGTACGTTGAACGCGATGATCAGCCCGTCCGAGGCCTTGGCCAGGGTCACGTCGCTTTCGCTGATGCCGCCGACGGCACCGTGCAGCAGGCGCGGCTTGACCGTCTCGGTCTCCATCTTGTCGAGAGATCCGCGGATCGCCTCGAGCGTGCCGTGCACGTCGGTCTTGACCACCAGACCCAGCTCCCGGGTCTCGCCGGCCTGGATGGCGGACAGCATCTGCTCGACCGTGCCACGGGCACCTGCGGTGGCACTCTTCTCGCGCATCATCCGCTGACGGTAATCGGAGATCTCCCGCGCCCGGCTCTCGTTCTCGACGACGACGAACTCGTCACCGGCGAACGGCGTGCTCTGCAGACCCAGAACCTCGACCGGAAGAGACGGACCGGCCTCGTCGATCTGCTCGCCCCGGTCGTTGACCAGAGCCCGCACCCGGCCCCATTCGGCACCGGCCACGAACACGTCGCCGTTCCGCAGGGTGCCGCGCTGGACCAGCACGGTCGCGACCGAACCCCGGCCGCGCTCGACCTTGCTCTCGACCACCACGCCTTCGGCGCCGCGGTCGGCATTGGCCTTGATTTCCATGACCTCGGCCTGGAGCAGCAGCGCTTCCTGAAGCTTGTCCAGGCCTTCGCCGGTCTTGGCGGACACGTCGACGGCGAGCACGTCGCCGCCCATCTCCTCGACCACCAGATCGTGCTGCAGCAGCTCGGTCCGGACCCGCTGCGGGTCCGCGCCCGGCGCGTCGATCTTGTTGACGGCCACGATGATCGGAACCTTCGCCGCCTTGGCGTGGCGGATCGCCTCGACCGTCTGGGCCATGATGCCGTCATCGGCCGCGACCACCAGGATCACGATATCGGTGCAGTCCGCGCCGCGGGCCCGCATCTCTGTGAAGGCGGCGTGGCCCGGGGTATCGATGAAGGTGATCCGGTCGCCGGAGGCGATCTCGATCTGATAGGCGCCGATATGCTGGGTGATGCCACCGGCCTCGCCGGCCGCCACATCGGTCTTCCGCATGGCGTCGAGCAACGAGGTCTTGCCGTGATCCACATGGCCCATGACGGTCACGATCGGCGCCCGTGGCGTCATTTGCTCGTCCTGGTCCTCCGCACCGCGCAGACCGAGTTCCACGTCGGATTCGGAGACGCGACGGACCTTATGGCCGAATTCCTGCACCAGAAGCTCGGCCGTGTCGGCATCGATCGTCTGGTTGATGGTCGCCATGACGCCCATTTTCATCAGCGACTTGACCACATCGCCCGCGCGCTCGGCCATCCGGTTGGACAGCTCCTGGACGGTGATGGATTCGGGGACGCGCACGTCGCGCACCTGCTTGGCCGGCTCACCCTGCTCGGCCAGAAGACGCTGGCGTTCCCGCTCGCGGGCCCGCCGCACCGAGGCGAGGGACCGGGTCCGCTCGCCGCTTTCGTCGAGGGCGGCCGAAATCGTCAGCTTGCCCTGGCGACGGCGCGGTTCCGCCGTGCGGGCGCCCCGTGTCGGACGCTGCTTGGCCGGAGCGGCCCCGCCGGGACCGCCACCACGCCGGCGACGCCCGCTGTCGTCTTCTTCTTCCATCGCCCGCGGCGGTCCCGCCGGAGCGGCGGCCGGGGCGGGACGTCCACTGGCGGGACGGGCTGTCGAGGTCGCGCCGTCCTGGCGTTCCAGGCGGGCATTGGCCCGTTCGGCGGCGGCACGGGCCTGCGCCCGCTCGGCTTCTTCCTTGGCCAGACGCTCGGATTCCTCGCGCTTGCGGGCATCCTCCGCATCGGCGATCCGACGGGCTTCCTGCAGCTCTGCCTGACGGCGATCCAGCGGCTCGGCCGGAACCTCTTCCACCGGTTCGGCCGGGGCCGGAGCCTCGGCTGCCGGTGCGGCCTCGGTCGCGGCCGGGTCCTGCGCCTCGACGGCGGTCGGCGCGTCCGGGCTGATCGGGGTCTCGATGGCGGCGGCCTGCCGTTCGGCCTCGGCCACAACCTCTTGCGGGGCGTCGGCCGGCAGGTCCTGCAACGCGCGTGCACGTGCCGCCCGCTCGCCCTCGGTCAGCTGACGCTGGCCGCGCGGATCTCCGCCCTTGCCACCGTCACCGGGGGCGGCGGGTCCAGGGGCCGCCACGCGGCGCCGCCGCACTTCGACCTGAACGGTTTTCGAGCGGCCGTGCGAAAAGCTCTGCTTGACCTGTCCGGCTTCCACGGACTTGCCGAGGGACAGCTTGCCGCGTCCACTGGTAAGGCTGAGCTTCTTGCGATCCTGCTCGTTCGTATTCGACATGGTCGTCCGATTTTCCTAACAAGCGTCTGCCCCGCGACCGATCATCGTGGGGTCATGTGTCAATCCGTACGTTCTGCGCCGCGCCTTGAATACACGTCCCGGCTTCGTTTTCCAAGCGGCTCGCCGATTCGTTTCGGCTTTCTCCGCCTCTCAACCCCGATAACCGGGCCGCATCCCGTTGCAGCCGCGCAATCAGTCCCGCGCCGGCACCGCCCGCATCCAGAAAGATGTGAACGACCCGATCGCGGCCAAACGGCCGTGCCAGTTCCTCGGACGACAACACGGACAGGATCGGGCGACCCGTCGCCATACCCCGCATTCGTCGCACACCGTCCTCGGCTCCGTCCACCGCCTCCAATAGCAACCCTGACCTGCCCGAAGAGAGGGCCTCCCGGACCTTCGCATTTCCCAACGCCACCACGCCGGCCCGTCGGGCCAACGCCAGTTGCTGGACGCACGCCTCGGCCAGAAGCCGCTCGACCCGATCAACAAGACCCGGTTCGACCTCGACCGATCGCTTGGCAGCCTTGCCGAACAGCCGTTTTTCGACCGCACGTTCGAGAACCTCCCGATCCGCCGAGGCCCAGAGGCCCCGACCCGGAAGTTTCTCGGCCAAGTCCGGTACAATACCACCGTTCGGGTCGACGACGAAACGAATCAGCCCCGCCCGAGGTGCGGTTTCTCGGGTGACCAGACAGCGCCGGCCTCCCTCGATCCCGTCATCGGCCGGCCCGTCCGGCCCGTCAACCGGCCGTTTCCGTCCCCGCGCCATCGTCAGCCTCCTCGCCGCCGGCACCCTCGCCGGACTCGTCGTCGGCGAACCAATGCGCACGGGCGGCCATGATGATGGCGTTGGCCTGGTCCTCGTCCAATCCGGCGGTCGGCAGATATTCCCGCAGCTCGTCGCTCGCCAGATCGGCCAGGTCGTCCAGCGTCTTCACACCGTTCTCCCCCAGAGCGACCGCCATCTGCAGGGTCAGCCCCTCGGCGGTGAGCAGGTCGTCCTGGATGCCGAGTTCCTGACGTCGGGATTCCAGCCGCTCCTGCTCCGCCTCGACGGCCGCCAGGGCGCGGTTCTGCAGCTCTTCGCCGATGGCTTCGTCGAAACCCTCGATCGCGCCGAGATCCTCAAGCGGCGTGTAGGCGATCTCCTCGACCGAGGCGAACCCTTCCGCGACCAGCAGACCGGCGATCACGTCATCGATATCCAGCTGATCGATGAAGATTTCGGAGCGGACCCGGAATTCTTCCTTCCGGCGATCCGATTCTTCCTGTTCGGTCAGGATATCGATATCCCAGCCGGTCAGCATGGAGGCCAGCCGCACGTTCTGGCCGCGCCGCCCGATGGCGAGCGACAGCTGCTCGTCCGGGACCACCACTTCGATCCGGCCGGCATCCTCGTCCAGCACGACCTTGCTGACCTCGGCCGGCGCCAGCGCATTCACCACGAAGGTCGCCGGGTCCTCGGACCAGGGAATGATATCGATCTTCTCGCCCTGCAGCTCGCCGACCACGGCCTGCACGCGGGAGCCCCGCATGCCGACGCAGGCGCCGACCGGGTCGATCGAGCTGTCATAGGAGATCACCGCGATCTTGGCGCGGGACCCCGGGTCGCGGGCCACCGACTTGATCTCGATGATGCCGTCATAGACTTCCGGCACCTCCTGCTTGAACAGTTCCTTCATGAACTCCGGATGGGTCCGGGACAGGAAGATCTGCGGGCCGCGCGGCTCCTCGCGCACATCCTCGATATAGGCCCGGATCCGATCGCCCTGCCGGAAGGTCTCGCGCGGCAGCAGCCGGTCTCGGCGCAGAACCGCCTCGGCCCGGCTGAGGTCGACGGTGACATTGCCGTACTCGACCCGCTTGACGACGCCGTTGATGACTTCGCCGGCGCGGTCCTTGAATTCCTGGTACTGGCGCTGCCGCTCGGCATCGCGCACCTTCTGAACGATCACCTGTTTTGCGGTCTGGGCGGCAATACGGCCGAAATCGATCGGCGGCAGCGGCTCTTCCATCACGCTGCCGACCTCAAGCGTCGGGTCCAGCTTCTTGGCCTGCTCCAGGCTGATCTCGGTGATCTCGTCCTCGACCTCCTCGACGACGGTGGTGCAGCGCTTCAGCCAGATCTCGCCGGTACGCCGGTCGATCACCGCGCGGATGTCATGGTCGGGGCCGTATTTGGAGCGGCCGGCCTTTTGAATGGCCTGCTCCATCGCCTCGATGACTTCCTCGCGTTCGATCCCCTTTTCCCGGGCGACCACATCGGCGACCTGGATCAGTTCCAGCTTCGGAATGCTTGCCGTGTCCATGGCTTGTCTCAGTCCTCCTCACCCGACGCGTTCCCGTCATCCGATGGGATGACGCCGAACGCCGCCTGCGACGCTTCTATAAGGGCGTCCGTCAAAATCAGTTTCGCGGTCTCTATGCCTTCGAAGTTGAAGGACACGGTGTCGCCGCTCTCGAGTGTCATCAACACCCAGTCTCCGTCTTCCTCGGGCAGGTCGTCGATCCCGCCCAGCAGCCCCTTGAACCGTTTCCGGCCCTCGACCGCCTGCACCAATTCGATCCGCGCATGAAAGCCGGCCCAGTGCTCGAAATCCTTCAGCCGGGTCAAGGGCCGGTCGATTCCGGGCGAGCTGACTTCCAAATTGTATTCGCCGGGGATCGGATCCTCGACGTCCAGAACCGCAGAGACCGTGCGGCTGATCTCGGCGCAATCGTCCACGTTGATCAGCGTTCCGTCGGCCCGGTCGGCCATGATCTGAAGGGTGTCACGGCCGTGCATGCTCAGCATCGAAACCCGCACCAGCTCGAAGCCCATGGCTTCGATCGGCGGTTCGATCATCGCCTGAATTTCCTGCATTGCCGGGTTAGACATCCCACCTCTCCGATCCCGTCGCGGAGCGCGATGCCAGGGGCTCTGACCGGCTGTCCGGCTGCCCCAACAAAAAAGTGGGCCGCCGGCCCACCTCAAACACGCTCCAAACAAGACGATGGGGGATATAGCGTTTCTGAGGAGGGATCGCAACGCCAATTGTCACGAAACCCGGCAATGGGCGGCTAAAGACGTCGCAATTCGCCCATGGCCATCTCGGTATAGGTCTCGACCAGCGCCGTGCCCTCGACCTCGGGAAGCGAGACGGCAAGTCTCATGGCGGCTTCCGCCAACGCCATGATGGTGAAAGTCCGATGCCGCAGGTTCTCGCGGTCAAGATCAGGCCGGATCCGCAAGACAGCGTCGGCAAGCAGGTCGCCTAGTATCCAGCACTCCGCGATCTCAATGTCTCGCAGCGACTTGTCCGCCAAAGTGGCATACCGGATGTCCCGAACCAGCGGGTCGGCCCGGAATATCTCCAGGTATTCGGAAATCAGAGCGGCGTAGGCGGCGCACAGCTCGTCAATCGTCCGAGGGCTCGACAACGCTTCGATAATGCAGCCCCGGCAGGCCTCGTTGGCGCGTTCCGCGAGGGTCCGGATGATGGCGCTCTTGTCCGGAAAATACTGGTAGAGCGAGCCGATCGGCACGCCGGCTCGGTGGGCCACCGCGCCCATCCTGATCGCGTCGCTGCCTTTCTCGGCGATCTCGCAGGATGCCGCTTCAAGAATCCTCTCGACCCGCTCCCGGCTGCGTCTCTGGCTCGGCATGCGCCTGAGCGCCTCGGTTTCCGTCATCCCGTGCACCCCAAAAAAAAGGCTCCAAAATTCCTCTTGAAGAATATGAGGAATTCTCATATTTATCAAATGTGAGTATTTATCATATTTTGGCAATGGAGATGATCATGTCGATGAGCAACAAGCCGATCCTGGTGATCGGCGGGACGGGCAAGACGGGGCGGCGGGTGATCGACCGGCTGGACCGGCTGGGTGTCCCGACCCGCAACGGATCGCGAACGGCCCCGGTCCCGTTCGATTGGGAGAATCCCCAGACGTGGGCGGCGGCGGTGGCGAACACCTCGGCGGTCTACCTGACCTACTATCCGGATCTGGCGCTCCCGGGCGCGGTCGACGCGGTCCGGGCGGTGGCGCGGATGGCGGTCGAGGGTGGCACGGAGCGGCTGGTGCTGCTTTCGGGCCGAGGCGAGCCGGAAGCGCAGGCGGCGGAAATCGCGCTCGCCGAAGCCTGTGGGGCAGGCGAAACGGACTGGACGGTGGTGCGGGCGGCCTGGTTCGCGCAGAACTTCTCCGAGAGCTTCCTGCTGGAGGCCGTTCAATCGGGCAGCGTCGTCCTGCCGGTCGACCCCAAGGTGCGGGAGCCGTTCATCGACGCCGAAGACATCGCCGACGTGGTCGTCGCCGCCCTGACCGAGCCAGGGCATGCGGGCCGGATCTATGAAGTCACGGGCCCGCGCCTGCTCTCGATCGGCGAAATGGTCGAGGAGATCGCGCAGGCCAGTCGGCGGGACATCCGGTTCCAGACGGTTCCGGCCGACGCCTACGCCCGGGAATTGGCCGGCGCCGGTGTGCCTGAGGACCTGGCGGAGATGGTGCTCTATCTGTTCGGCACGATCATGGATGGTCGCAACGAGATCCTGGCGGACGGGGTACAGCAGGCGTTGGGCCGGCCACCGCGCGACCTCTCGGACTATATCGGCCGCACCGCCGAGAGCGGCGTCTGGCGGATCCCCGAGCGCGCCTCGGCTTAGACCCTTGTGAAACGCAAATAGGTCGGCGGGCGGCCCTGCTGGCGGCCTTTCGCTTCGTACCGGGTTTCCGGCCAGTCCTCCGGCCGGTCCTTCCAGTCGCGCGGGCCGCGTGCGGTCCACCGGAAGCCCGGATGGGCCGTCACGCGGGCCAGGATCCAGCGCAGATAGCCGATATCGTCGGTCGCGATCCGCAGCTCGCCGCCCGGCCGCAGCAGGGTGTGGAAGCGCGCAATGCTGCCGGTCTGGATGATCCGCCGGAAATGATGACGTTTTTTTGGCCAGGGGTCGGGGTGCAGGACGAAGATCCGGTCCAACGTGCCGGGTTTCAGCGCGTCGACCAGCGGGCGGGCGTCGTCGGCGACCACCCGGACGCGGTCGAAACTGCCGACATCCTCCTCCACATGACGTAACAGGGAGGCGACCCCGTTCAGGAACGGCTCGCAGCCGATGGTGCCCACATCCGGATTGGCGGCGAGCTGGGCCGACAGGTGCTCGCCGCCGCCGAACCCGATCTCCAGCCAATGGCGGGCGACCGGCGGCGCGAACAGCTCGGCCGGATCGAGGCTGTCGGGGGCGAGGTTGGCGGTGCTCAGGGCCCGGTCGGGCAGGACCTCGTCGAGCAGGGCCTGCATGCCGGCGCGCAAGGGCCGGCCACGGCGGCGACCGTAGAACACACGGTCGCCCCGTTTGGCGGTTTTCTCTGTCACGGCGGCGCGGTCAGGAAACGGCCGACCTCAAATCGTCGACCAGATCCAGCTTTTCCCAGGAGAAGCCGCCCTGCGCGTTCGGCTCCCGGCCGAAATGGCCGTAGGCGGAGGACGGAACATAAATCGGGTTGGACAGGGCCAGACGCTCCCGGATGCCGCGCGGCGTCAGATCGACGATATCGGCGATCGCCTTCTCGATCTTGGCTTCATCCACCTGATTGGTACCGTAAGTGTCGACGAAGATTGACAGGGGATGGCTGACGCCGATGGCGTAGGACACCTGAACGGTGCACTTCTCGGCCATGCCGGCCGCGACCACGTTCTTGGCGACCCAGCGCGCGGCATAGGCGGCGGAGCGGTCGACCTTGGTCGGATCCTTGCCGGAGAAAGCGCCGCCGCCATGGGGTGCGGCTCCGCCATAGGTGTCGACGATGATTTTGCGGCCGGTCAGCCCGGCGTCACCCACCGGACCGCCGATCACGAACCGGCCGGTCGGGTTGATGTAGAACACCGTGTCGTCGTCGATCCAATCGCCCGAGAGGGTCTCGTGGATGTACGGCAACACCAGTTCGCGCACGTCTTCCTGGGTCAGGCCGTCGTCATGCTGAGTGGAGACCACCACATTGGTCGCCTTCACCGGTTTCCCGTTCTCATAAAGAAGGGTGACCTGGCTCTTGCTGTCCGGGCCCAGGCCCCTGACCGCGCCGGATTTGCGGTCCTCGGCCATGCGCCGCAGGATCTGGTGGCTGAAATGGATCGGCGCCGGCATCAGCGCGTCGGTCTCGGTGCAGGCATAACCGAACATGATGCCCTGATCGCCGGCACCCTCATCCTTGTTGCCGGACGCGTCTACGCCCTGGGCGATGTCGACCGACTGCTCGTGAAGCAGGATCTGGATCTTGGCGGTCTCCCAGTGGAAACCTTCCTGGGCGTAGCCGATGTCCCTGATCGCCTCACGGGTCGCGGCCTCGATCACCTCCGGGGTGACGGAGGACGGCCCGCGGGTCTCGCCAGCCAAAACGACGGTATCGGTGGTCGTGAGAGTCTCGCAGGCGACCCGGCTGAGCGGGTCGGCGGCCAGGAACAGGTCGACGACGGTATCGGAGATCCGGTCGCAGACCTTGTCGGGATGGCCCTCGGAGACGGACTCGCTGGTAAAGAGATAGCTCGTCTGACGCACCATTTCCTCCGGTCGGTTAGACGTGGACAAGTCGGGACTGGTCCGGCGACCACGAAGGCACCGCCTCGCAATCCCTTCGACACCCGATCTCAACGGCTAGGGGTTTTGCCGGGAACCCGAGTGATGGTCAAGTGCCGCAGCGATTGCCGGCCCGGTGAAACGGCGGCTGCCCTGCTTCTGCGGCGTGACAAAGAAATTTCAGGAGGACGGCGGGTCCATCTCGTCGGCGATCGATCTGGCCAGTTCATAGAGACGCCGCCGAGCGGTGGGGTTGGCGATTCGGTAGTAGGCGCGGACCAACTCGATGGTCTCGCGCTGCTGCATCGGATCGTCGTTCGACGTGGTCGTTTCGCCGGTATTTTTCAGGTCGATGGGGTTGGGCTCGGGTGACAGGTCGTCAAAGAAAAATCCAACCGGAACCTGTAGAGCTTTCGCCAGATCGAACAGCCGGCTCGCACCAATCCGATTTGCGCCGCGCTCGTATTTTTGCACCTGTTGGAAGGTCAGTCCAAGTGCGTCACCGAGTTTTTCCTGGCTCATCCCCATCAAGGTGCGACGGAGTCGAACGCGCTGACCGACATGAATATCAACTGGATTGGGATTCGCCGAAGTTGGTGGACGACCCACACGACGCCTCCCCTGACGATCGGTCACGATGCTGAACCTCAATTTTGTTAACCAAAACGAATAAGTTTCTCAATATCCCATACGCTTGTATGCGGTCAATCGGTGTGATTCTTTAAAATCGATTAAAATTCTCTTATTCCCCTATCGTTTTTAGTCGGCCCCCGACAAGAAGTAGTGTCGATAGGCACAGACTCATCAGACAAGCCGTCCAGTATAAAATATCACCATAGGTGGCATATATCGTCGGCTCCAGAGCCATGGGAAGCGGGGAATCGATGGTGCCGGTGCGGCCGAGTTCAAGTCGCGCGAGGACCCGGCCATGGGAATCGATTACCGCTGAAATGCCGGTATTCGCCGCGCGGACCAAGGGCAGCCCCTCCTCGATTGCGCGCAGTCTGGAAATGGCGAAGTGCTGGTAGGGTCCGCTGGAGCGTCCGTACCAGGAATCGTTGGTGAGATTGAGCAGCCACTCCGGCCGGATTCCGTCGGCCGCGACAACGCGACCGGGGAAGATGACCTCATAGCAGATCAATGGGGAGACCGGCGGCACGCCAGCGGATTGCCGTGTGGCCGCGCCGGGGCCCGGTGTGAAGTCGCGGGTCCCGGGGACGATCTTGTCGATCGGGAGCACCTCGCGAAACGGCACGTATTCGCCGAACGGAACCAGGTGATGCTTGTCGAACACCCAGTCGAGCTTGCCGCTGCGTGACAAGGCCAGGACGCTGTTGTGCACCTGCTCGGCTCCGGATGCGTCCCTCGAAAGGCGCGGCGCCCCGAAGATCAGCGCCCCCCCGTCGGGAGCCGCCTGGGACAGCGCCTCCAAGGCGTCGGACTCGGTGTCGATCAGAAAGGCGACCGCGGTCTCCGGCCAGACCACGACGGTCGGCTTCGCGTTGAGCGGAAGCTCCGCGGCCCGTCGGCTGGGCTGGGTCTCGGGCCTGCTGAGCTCCAGGTAGCGTCGGATGTGGCCGGGTCGCAGCGCCGGGTTCCACTTGTCAACCTGCGGCACATTGCCCTGGACCACACGGATGATGGTGTCCTGGCGCATGGCCGTATCGGCCTCCGCCAGCCGCTCCCCGCCCCAGACCCCAACTCCCAGGACGGCGGAGGTCACGATGGCGACCGCGATGGCTGTATCGCGCCGGGAGATTGTGCGATCGAACAGCAGGGCCGGCGCCGTTGCCATGATCACGGTCAGAAGGCTCACCCCATAGGCCCCGACCACCGACGCCGTCTGAAGCATCGCCGGGACGCTGTCCCAGGCATAGGCGGGCAGGTTCCAGGGAAAACCGGTCAGCACGTGGCCGCGCGTCCATTCGGTGATCGACAGCACACTCGCCAGCAATAGCCATTGGCCGAGGCCAAGCCGTTTGATCCGTGTGCCCGACAGGGCCTGTGAGGCCCATTGTGCCAGGGCCGCCGCCGTCGCGGTGAACAGCGCGAGAAAGGCCGGAAGACCGGCGATCGCCAGCGGAACCATCCAAAGATAGCGATCTCCGCCCACCAGCAGGGCATTGGAAATCCAATAGAGTCCGGCTACGTGAAATCCGAAGCTCCATGCCCACCCGGCGAATGCTGCCGACCTGACGGAGTCGCTGGTCCGCACCGCCCAGGCCAGGCCCGCCATCGCGAACACGGCCGGGACGATGTCGAACGGCGGAAAGGCGAGCGCGGTGATCGCGCCACTCGCAGTGATCACCAGCAGCCGTATCAGCAGGCGGAGCCGGCTACTCCGCGGCACGATCGAGCGACGGGTTGAACCGGCGGACCTTGAGGCGACGCAGACGGCGCGGATCGGCCTCGACAACCTCGAATTCCAGGCCTGACGGATGCCGGATGACTTCGCCTCGGGTGGCGACCCGACCGGCGAGGCTGAAGACCAGCCCGCCCAGCGTGTCTATTTCTTCCCGCTCATCTTCGGTCAGAACCGGGCCGACCAGATCCTCGAAGGCTTCGACCTCGGCGCGCGCGTCCGCCAGGATGGTGCCGTCTTCCCGTACTTCCAGCTTGGGCGCTTCCTGGACGTCGTGTTCGTCGCTGATTTCGCCGACGATCTCCTCGACCAGATCCTCGATCGTGATCAGACCGTCCACTCCGCCGTATTCGTCCACCACCAGGGCCAGATGCCGGCGGTGCATCCGCATCTCCTGAAGCAGGTCGAGCGCACGCGAGGACGGGGCGATGAACAGCACCTCCCGGACCAGCGCTTCGATCTGCGGGGTTTCCCCCTGGCTGAGCGGGTCGATCAGGTCCTTCAGGTGGACCATGCCCAGCACATCGTCGAGGCTGCCGCGATGCACCGGCACCCTGGAATGTCCGGAGGCGGCCATCTGCTTGATGATGTCCTGGATCGGCATCTGTACGTCGACGGCGACGATATCGGCGCGCGGCACCATCACGTCATAGGCGGTGATGTCGCGCAGCCCCAGCACATTGCGGATGATGGCGCCTTCGTGCGGGTCGATCGGCGGTGCGTCTTCGCCGTTCTCCTCGATCAGTTCCTCCAGCGAGGCGCGCACCGCGGACTGGCCCTGCTTGCCCAGCCCGAGGGCTTTCGCGATGGTACGCCAGGCGGCCGTCAGCCCGCCGCCATCGGGTGCGGACGTCTGCTGGTGACCGTTGCCGTCGCCGAAACCGTTCAGGGTCAGATCCGTGCTGCGGGTTGCATTGGTCCCCGCCGAGCGCCGGCTCGAGGCGCTGCGTCCTGTGCTGTCGCTCATGCCGCCTGCCCCGACGGGTCGAGACCGGAGCGCGGTTCCGTCGTGTCCGTTTCCAGCGGATCGGTATAGGGATCGGCGATGCCGAGCCCAGCCAGCAGGTCGCGCTCAAGCGCTTCCATGTCTTCGGCCTCTTCGGCGGTCTCGTGATCGAGGCCCATCAGATGCAACACGCCGTGCACCACCAGATGAGTGAGGTGGTCGGATACGGACTTGTCCTGCGCCTGCGCCTCGTCTTGCACGGTCTCCAGGGCCAGAATCACGTCGCCGAGCTGCTCTGCGCCGTCCGGCTCCGAAATCGCGGCCGGAAAGGACAGGACATTGGTCGCCTTGTCCTTGCCGCGATGGTCTCGGTTCAGTCCGCGCACGGTCGCGTCATCCGCGAGGACCACCGAAAGATCGACCGGGCCGTGTTCGAAGGATCGAAGGGCGGCGGCCGCGGCGCGGCGAACCAAGCCGTCCGGATCCGCCACCGCCGTATGCCAGCCGGGCTGGTCGATGCGGATGACAAGCTCCAGGCCGTCACTAGATCGTGTGGGGCCGTCTTCGTCGGATTGCGGGGCGTCCGTTGTCGGTCCGCCCGAGTTCTGATCGTCCTGGGTCATTTCCCTGGTTTCATTGAGATTGGGATCTCCGTAGTTTGGCATGCGCCGCTTGGAGTTCAAGTTCGTTCCGGCGGCAACAGACTACCATCTCTTTTGTTATACGCGTTCACGATTCGTGTGACGAGCGGATGGCGCACCACATCGGCCGACACGAACTCGATGAAATCGACGCCGTCGACATCCTCGAGGGTCTCGACCGCCTCCCGCAGCCCCGACTTCGCGCCAAGGGGCAGGTCGATCTGCGACAGGTCGCCGGTGATCGCCATCCGGCTGTTCTCACCGAGCCGGGTCAGGAACATTTTCATCTGGGTCGGCGTGGTGTTCTGCGCCTCGTCCAGGATGACGAAGGAATTGGCGAGGGTCCGGCCGCGCATGAAGGCGAGCGGCGCCACTTCGATGATCCCTTCGGTCAGCCGTTTCTCCACCTGGTCGCCGGGCATCATGTCGTAGAGCGCGTCGTAGAGTGGGCGCAGATAGGGGTCGACCTTGTCTTTCATGTCACCGGGCAGGAAGCCCAGCCGCTCACCGGCCTCGACCGCCGGGCGGGACAGGATGATGCGGTCGACCTTGCGGGCCTTGAACAGGGCGACCGCGACGGCGACCGCCAGATAGGTCTTGCCGGTTCCGGCCGGGCCGAGACCGAAGACCAGCTCGTTCTGCATCAGCGCGTCGAGATAGCGCGCCTGGTTCGGCGATCGGGGATTGACCGGCCGCTTCCAGGTGTCCAGCGCGCCCGCACGCTCGGTGAAGCGGTCCATGTCCGGCCCGGCGGTGTCGCTGGCCCACAGGATGGCGGCATCGACTTCCCCGATCTCCAGCATGTCCGGAGAGCGGCCCTTGGACCGCTTGCCTTCAAGGCGCTTGTACAGCGCTTCCAGGGTCTTGCGGGCGACCGGTGCGGTGTCCTCGTCGCCGCTGATCCGTACCGTGTTGCCGAAGGAGGACAAGGTCACACCGAGCTTCTGCTCAATCCTCGCGAGGTTCTTGTCATGATCCCCGAACAGCAGGGGCAAAAGACTGTTGTCGATGAATTCGAGCTGAAGAACCGGGACGTCGGACGGAGCCACGCGGGGGGACCTACTCTGCTGCCGGAGGAAGGGGATGGGTGACGGAGGGTGGACGATGATCGCTGGGGCCGAGATCGGAGAGGTCCGGATCGTGACGCAGGACCGCACCCGACAGGCTGTTGGCATGTCCGTCCTCGATCCGAACGTCGACGAGATGACCCATAAGCCGCTCCGGCGCCTCGGCATGGACCGATTGCATCCACGGCCCGCGTCCTATCAGCTGTCCCGGCTTGTGGCTTTTCCGGTCGAACAGGACCGGCTGGACCGAACCGATCTTCGAGCGGTTGAAGGCGACCTGCTGGGCATTCAGGATCTGCTGCAGCGCCTGCAGACGGTCTGATTTCACCTGGTCGGGGATCTGGTCCTCGACCGCCGCCGCCGGGGTGCCGGGCCGCGCGCTGTACTTGAACGAATAGGCCTGCGCGAAGGTGACCTCGCGGATCAGCCTCAGGGTCTCGACGAACTCCGCATCGCCTTCGCCGGGGAAGCCGACGATGAAATCGGAGCTGAGCGCCAGATCCGGCCGGACCGCCCGCAGCCGGTCGACGATCCTGCGGAAATCGTCGGCGGTGTGCTTGCGGTTCATGGCCTCCAGCACCCGGTCCGAGCCCGACTGCACCGGCAGATGCAGGAACGGCATCAGGGCCGGGACCTCGCCATGGGCCGCGATCAGATCCGCGTCCATGTCGCGCGGATGGGAGGTGGTGTAGCGGATCCGCTCCAGCCCCGGCAATTCGGCCAGGTGTCGGATCAGGCGCCCGAGGCCCCAGTCCCCACCGTCCGGGCCGGCGCCGTGATAGGCGTTGACGTTCTGACCCAGGAGCGTGATCTCGGAGGCGCCGTTCGCGACCATCCGCCGGGCCTCGTCCAGGACGGCGCGGGCCGGCCGGGAAAACTCGGCACCACGGGTATAGGGCACAACGCAGAAGGTGCAGAACTTGTCGCAGCCCTCCTGGATCGAGAGGAAGGCCGACGCCCCGCGCTCGGCACTCTCTTCGGGCAGGAAATCGAACTTGTCCTCGGCCGGGAAATCGGTGTCGACCACACCGGCCCCGCGTCCGCCGGTCCGATCCAGGGCGCGGATAACCATTTCCGGCAGCCGGTGATAGGTCTGCGGGCCGAAGACCAAATCGACCATGGGCGCGCGCCGCACGATCTCGTCGCCCTCGGCCTGGGCCACGCAGCCGGCCACGCCGATCAGCATCCGCCGGCCCTCGAGTGCCGCCTGGTCCTTGTTCTGCCGCAGGCGGCCGAGCTCGGAATACACCTTTTCGGTGGCTTTCTCGCGGATATGGCAGGTGTTCAGGATCACCAGATCCGCACCCTCGACCGTATCGGTCGGCTCATAGCCGTGCGGCGCCATGACATCCGCCATCCGGGCGGAGTCGTAGACGTTCATCTGGCAGCCATAGGTCTTTACGAAGAGCTTCTTAGCCACGGTGGTGCAGCACTTTCCAAAGTCGCGATATGACGGGCCCGGCATCCAAGCGTGGCCGGGGTCTCGAAGCGACTGTTACGGTGGAGGTCACCATATTGACCGGCCGTATCCCGTGCTTTCCGATTTCATGCGCGCCCGTCTCGGTTTTGGAGGACGTTTCCCGTATCCGTTCGACCGTACGGATACGCGCGCGCAAGTCAAGCGACACGGTTGTGACGCCGCCGCGATTTCCAGGCGCTCAACCGGTGCGTCCGGCATTTGCTCTGGCGACGCCCGACGCAATATGGCCGCGGGCATAGGTGGCCAGGTTCTTGCGGGAGCCCATCTCGGGCAGATTGGTCGGCGGGTGGAATTCAACCACCACGGTCAGCTGCCCCAGACCGGCCAGATGCCAGAGATGGGGCGCCAGATCCATGTCTCCGTACCAGGCATAGAAGGGCCGCAAGGCCCGCCCGATCGGCACGCCGTTGAGCCGTGTGTAGGTGACCGAAACCGGCTGCACGGTCAGGGCGGAGCCCCGGACCTCGCGGTTGGCGACCTGGAACAGGGCGCTCTTGAACGGCAGCACCCGGTTGCCGTCGCCGCTGGTGCCTTCCGGGAACAGGATCAGGCTGTCGCCGGCCTCGAGCCGGTCTCCGATCTCGTCGGACTGCTTGCCGACCTGACCGCGTTCCCGGCGGATGAAGACAGAGCGCTGCAGCTTCGCCAGCAAGCCAAAACCGGGCCACCCGGAAACCTCCTCCTTGGCGATGAAGGATCCGTGCACGCTCGCACCGAGGACCGAGATGTCGAGATAGGAGACATGGTTGCTCACGAACAGGGTCGGACGCACCCGCGACGGACGGCCGACGATCTCGAGCCGGACGCCCAGGATCCGCAGACACCAGCGGTGATAAATGCGCGGCAGCCGGACCGCGATCTCGGAGCGCAGGAGCACAGCCACCGCCTGCACCGGGATCAGCAGGAGGGTGAACGTGATGTACAGCACCAGACGCACCGTCGCGCGGGTCTGGGAATGGATCAGTCCCCCGTCCAGATCCAAAAGGCGACGTTCATCCTCGGCATCCACATAGACCGGCAGGTTGCGGACCCGGCCGGTGCCCTGGAGGCCGGCTCCTTGAACGGCGGCGCTCTGCACGTCGGGTTCGGTGACCACTCCGGACATCAAGTGGTATCCCCGTCTTGGGCCGAGCGTTCATAGTGTTTGAAATACTTCTCGGTGATCGCATCGGTCTTCACGATGACGCAGACATCCGTGGTGTTGAACTGTGGGTCCACCACCGCACCGTCGCCGACGAAACCGCCGAGCCGGAGGTAGCCTTTGATCAGGGGCGGAAGGCTCGCGATCACCCGTTTGCCGTCGATCTGCTCGGCCGGAATCCGGTTCATCTCCACGCGGAGGTCGGGCAGGGCCCGCGCCCGCAGCGCGTCCGGCGCCAGATGGGCGTGATGCAGATAGCTCAACTGGGTTGCCATCCCGTCCACATCGGTTCCCGGCATGGACGCACAGCCGAACATCAATCCGATCTTGTACCGGAACACATAGGAGGCGATGCCCTTCCACAGCAGCTGCATGGTGGCGCGGTTGCGGTAATCCCTGTGAACGCAGGACCGGCCGAGCTCCAGCACCTCCTCCGGGAACGCCGTCAACTTCGAGATGTCGTATTCGGATGCCGTGTAGAACGTGCCCAGGATGGCGGCGTGCGGACGTCGCATCAGACGATAGGTGCCGACCACCCCGGCGGACCCTTCGCCCCGGCTGCTGTCGACCACCAGAAGATGGTCGGCGACGTCGTCGAACCGGTCGAAATCCTGCTCGCGCTTCGCCATCGCATCGGAGGGTTTCGCGCCGTGTTCGCGATAGAAGACCTCGTATCTCAGGCGCAGAGCGGCCTGGATTTCATCCGGGCTGGTGGCGAGCCGAACCTCGACCGTCTCGGACCGGGCCAGTTCGGGGTCAGCGCCGCGCTGGACTTCGCCCATCGCGGTCAATGCTGTATCCGGGTCTCGGCTCTTGGACATGGTTTCGGTCATTCGCCTGATCAATCCGCCGCAGAGTTAAGCCGTGCATGTGCGCGTCGGGCCGTTTTCTCAAGACCGAGAGGTATAGCTCCAGGTCAAGAGTAAACCACGTTTGATCTCTGCCCAAGATAGCGACCGTACAGGTCGATGTGAGGGCTAACAAGTGGGCGGAATGTTACAATTTCGCGTGTTGGTTCCACGCGGCAGCTCGGCTCCCGCGTTTGATGCTGGGGTGTCGGCGGCCTGTTGCGGGATCCGCCGTCAGGCCGGTCCTGTCCCATCGGCCGCACAAACGAAAAGACGGCGAAAAATCGCCGCCAGTCGCGTTGCTATCTGCAGGGATATAGACTTGGCCAATCAGATCAATGAGGCGGTTTCCACCGGAATGCTCGGTCTTCGACATCAAGCTTTGACTTCGAAACCGTCGATCATAAACAGGACGCCCAAAGGTCCGGCATCAAGATCGGTGCCGTCCGGGAGTCGTCCGGAGCAAGCACGATCTTCTCCTCCAGGCTAACGCCGCCGCCGCGCCCGTCCCTGGGTACCAAGCCCGATAGACTTTGCCAATTCGGAGCGTTGCTTGGCGTAGTTCGGTGCCACCATAGGATAGTCCGCCGGCAAACCCCACCGATCACGGTATTCTTCCGGAGACATATCGTAGGCCGTCTTCAAGTGTCGCTTCAACATCTTGAGCTTCTTGCCGTCCTCAAGACAGATCAGGTAATCCGGAGTTATGGACTTCTTGATCGGGACAACCGGCTCCGGGCGAATCTCTTCCGGTTCTATGACGTCACCCAATTTCATCAGGGATTGATAGACATCCTCGATCAAACCCGGAATATCGGCGACAGCCATGGAGTTGTTCGAGACGTGCGCCGAAACGATTTCGACGGTTGCCTGGACCATTTCGTGCTGATTTTTAGCTTCGTTCATCTTTTTAACCACGCAATAGTGATTTGAGTTATTTGGATTTAGATGATTTCACCCCAGTGTGCAATCAAATTCGTCAAAAAAAACCAAAGATTCAAAGGGAAAATGATAAGAGTGCTGCTCTTAGACAGAGCATAGTTCCAGGATAGGTTTTCCCTGTTTGTTTAAAATTTCGAAACTGTCAAAAATATTCAACTGTGTGGATGTCTTTTGGTCATGTGAACTCCAATGGTCAGGAGTCAAGTTTTGATTCCTAGATTGCATCTTCAGCCTGTAAATTATTATAGTAATTAAATTCAAACGTTTTGAAATTTCATCCACGAGTCATTTTTTACACAGAATAATTTTCAGTTAGTCCACTAAAGCGCGCGCGAGAACAAGCGCATCAATAGCGGTGGTTCGCCCTGTCCGATAGTATCCTAGTCTATGTCCGACTTTTAGGTAACCCCGTGCATTATACAGAGCGCGTGCGGGCATATTATTCGCCGCGACTTCAAGGACGACCCTATTTGCACCTAGGCTTTTCGCGCGGATCTCCCAGGCAATCAGAAGAGCCCGCCCGAGTCCCTGGTTTTGCACCTGCGGCAGAATGCCGATCGAGCGCAGCTCGACTTCGTCCACCGCCACCTGCCCCAGGGCGTAGCCGCAGAGGTCCGGAGCCGAGCCGGCGCTCGTCGCGACCTCGAGAATGGCATTCGGCAGAGAGATCTGCGCCGTGACGTCCGCCACCGACCAGGGGTCCGGGAACAGCTGTCCCTGGAGTCGCGCCACCGCCTCCGCGTCGGCCGGCGACCCCGATCGGATAACCGGCTTCATTGGGGTTTCACGGATTTCGGCAGTGCCGGTTTCGCGTCCGCCGGACGCAGGTAGACGGGGCTTAGCGGAGACGGTCCCGCAAGGGCATGCCTGCGATAGCCCAGAACGGCCAGAACCACCGGGTCCGGGGCTTCGGTCTCCCCGATGGCGGACGCGCGTCGACCCGTGGCCCACAGACCGTCGGCCAGACGTCCGGCGAGATCGCCCGCAACCAGGACCTCGGCCTCATCCTTCAAACCGTCGGGCACTTCGATCCGATCGGTCGCGATGATCGCCGGCGGGCGGGCCGACCCATCCAGATGCCATTGGCCGTAGGCGTCGCCGCGTCGGCTGTCCAGTGCGACCAGCAACGGGGTTGCCGGGTCTGCGGGCTTGATACCGGCGGCGATGGCTTCGAGGGACTGAACCGCGACTGTGGGAGCCCCGGTCGCAAGCGCGATGCCGCGGGCGGCCGACAGTCCGATTCGCACACCGGTGAAGCTTCCGGGGCCGACAGTCGCCGCGATCAGCCCGATTTCCGACCAGTCCACCTTCGATTCCTCGCGCAACCGCGCGAGCAGCGGCATCAGCGCTTCGGCATGCCCGCGTTCCATCGGCAGTTTGGCGACGGCGAGCGCATCCACCTTTTCACCGTCGTTTCCGACCCGGCACAGGGCTGCCGAACAGGCACCCGCCGCGCAGTCTATCGCCAGAACAATGGTCATGCGGTGAAGTCTCCGACCCGTCTCTACGTTTTCCGCTCGCAAGCGTTTCTTTTCGACGCCGGCATCGCGTATTGTCAGCGGCAATGGAACAGTCGTCGACATCTTGGCCTTCGAAGCCCTCTTGGTCATCCGGTCCGCGTCTGTTGCGGTATTGGGCCGGTCTGGCTTTGGGAGCGGTTGTCCTGGCCGGCGGTTCCTGGTCCGGCGGCGACGTCGTGGCCCAGACCCGGACACAAACCGCCGCCGACAATGGAGCCGTGGTGCTGATGTACCACCGGTTCGATCAGCCTGACCAGCCGCAGACCAATATCCGGATGGATCAGTTCGCCCAACATCTGGCCGAGCTGAAGAACGGCGGATACACCGTCATGGCCTTGCCGGCGATTCTGGAGCGCTTGCGCAACCGGGAGCGTCTGCCGGACCGGACGGTCGCGATCACGGTCAATGATGCAACCACGGACCTCTACTCGCTGGCGTGGCCGAAGTTCCGCGATGCCGGGTTTCCCATCACCGTGTTCGTGGCGAGCGATTTCGTCGATCGCGCGGCGCCCGGCATGATGACCTGGGACCAGGTGCGCGAGCTGGCCGCCGCCGGCGTGACGATCGGCAGTCAGACCGCGTCGGTGGCGCATCTGCCGGAGATCGAGATCGATCAGGTCAAACTGGAGATCGACCGGGCATCGAACCGCATCCAGGCCGAGACCGGACGGCGTCCTGTGCTATTGGCCTATCCGTACGGCGAATTCGGGTCGGCGGTGCAGAAGGTCGTGGCGGAGCGCGGATACGTCGCCGCGTTCGGCCAGCAATCGGGGGTCATGAATCCGGCGAGCGACAGGTACGGTCTGCCGCGTTTCGCGCTGAACGAAACCTACGGCGGCATCGACCGGTTTCGACTGGTGGTGAACGCGTTGCCGCTGCCGGTGACGGAGCGGGTTCCGGCCGACCTGGTGGTTCGACAGAACCCGCCGCCGTTCGGCTTCACCGTCGATCCGGGGATCGGATCGACCGCCAATATCGATTGCTACGCGTCGGATGTGGGGCGCACCAGGATCGAACGTCTGGGCGATCGGGTCGAAGTGCGTCTGTCGGCGCCGTTCCCGCCGGGCCGTGCTCGGATCAACTGCACCATGCCGGGTCCGGACGACCGCTGGCGCTGGTATGGGGTGCAGTTCTTCATTCCGGGATAGGCCGACCGGCCGGGACGGTGGGGATCAGAAGTAGACGCCGTCGGCCTTCACTTCCCGAACTTCCGGAATGTAGTGCCGCAGCATGTTCTCGATGCCCATCTTCAGCGTGGCGGTCGAGCTCGGGCATCCGGCGCAGGCCCCCTGCATCTTCAGGGTGACCACGCCCGCATCGTAGCCTTTGAACGTGATGTCACCGCCGTCCATCGCGACGGCCGGACGCACCCGGGTCTCGAGCAGTTCCTTGATCTGGTTGACGATCTCGGCGTCTTCGGGGGCGACATCCTCTTCGACGCTGTCGTCCGACCCGTCGGAGAGAACCGGCCTGCCGGCGACGAAATGCTCCATGACCACGCCCAGAACACCGGGCTTCATCAGCGACCAGTCCTTGTCGTCATGCTTGGAGACGCTGACGAAATCGTAGCCGAGGAACACGCCGGTCACCCCGTCCACGCCGAACAGCGCTTCGGCCAGCGGCGAGCGGGCGGCTTCGTCCTCCGACTTGAACTCGGCGGTGCCGCTCTCCATAACGGTGCGACCCGGCAGGAACTTGAGGGTTGCCGGATTTGGAGTTTCTTCCGTTTGAATGAACATGTCGCCTCTCCAGGACCTGAATTCGGACCCCGCCGGCGGCCGATGCGCCACTGTGGGGTTGTGCCCGATAGTTGGGGTGGCGCGTCGTGACGTCAAGCACCCGGGACACAGGCGCAGCAGAACCGTCTCGGAACCCCGAGTTCGCACGGCTGCCGAAGACCGAGCGGATGGGGCCCGGCACCGTCGAAGCGGGGCGCTTGACCCAGGCGGTCGACGACCAACTTCCACCGCTCGCCGAGCTGGATCCGGACACCACCACGCCGATCGACTGGGTGCTCGGAGACGCGGCGAAATACACCTCGCGGCGCGCGTTGATGCGGGATCTCGGGCGGCTCTTGGTTCTCCGCGGCTTTCCGCTCGCGCGGCTGACCTGCTTCGTCCGGACGCTGCACCCGCAGGCGAGCGGGACGTCGGTGTTGTGGTACCGGGATGGCGGCGATCCGACGATTTTGCGGGTCCTGCGCGGCATGGAGAGCACCACCGCGTTCCAGAACAGCCCGATGCCGGTGATCTTCTCCGGAGCGATGGGCATCCGCCGGAGGCTGGATTGGCCCGGTGAGCTTGACGACTTCCCGATTCTGCATGATCTGCGGGAGGCGGGCGCAACCGACTATGTGGCGATGCCGCTGATCTTCTCGGACGGCATGATCAATTTCATGACCTGGACCGCCGACCGGCCGGGCGGGTTCACGACCGCGGAGCTGACCGAGCTCTACGACCTGATGCCGGCGCTTTCGGCGCGGCTCGAGATCCTGGAACAGCGGGATCTGACCCGGCAGCTGATGGAGATCTATCTCGGTAAGGAAACCGGCCATCGGGTGCTGGCGGGCGACATCATCCGCGGGGAGTCGCGCAGCATCCGGGCGGCGATCTGGGTCTCCGATCTGCGGGATTTCACCGGCCTGTCCGACCGGCTGCCCCGGGAGGAGATCATCGAGCTGCTCGACGCCTTCTTCGAGCTTGCGGTCCAGGCGGTCGAGGAACGGGGCGGCGAGGTCCTGAAATTTCTCGGCGACGGCATGCTGGCGATTTTTCCGGCGGAGAACGCGGCGGACGTCCAGGCCTGCCGAAACGCGCTGGCGGCGGCGCGGGACACCACCATGATGGTGCGGTCGCTCAACACCCGCCGTCTGAAGACCGGCAAGGAGCGGATCGATTTCGGCATCGCCCTGCATTTGGGGGAGGTCGGCTACGGCAATATCGGGGGGGCCGAACGGCTGGATTTCACCGTGATCGGCCCGGCGGTCAATCTCGCCAGCCGTGTCGAAAGCCTGACCCGGTCGCTCGGCGTGCGGGTGCTGGCCTCCGAGGACTTCGCGACTTGCCTGGCGGATGGTGCGGCGGAAACCCTGACCGACATGGGCACCCATCGGGTCAAAGGGCTGGCGGAGTCGGTCCGGGTGTTCGCCCCCTCGGATCTGCTGTGAGCGGGCGGTGACCGACAATAGCGTCCAGCCGGGTGGCGACACCGACGGGCAGATCGCACGGGCCGGTCTGCTGATCGGGGGATTGTCGATCGTCGCGAAACTGTCAGCCTTCGCCCGGGAAGCGGTGATCGCCTCGCTCTACGGCCGCGGCCCCGAGGTCGATGCCTTCTTCCTGGCCCTCGCGGTTCCGGTCTTCCTGCTGAACCTGATGGCGGGGGCCTATCAGATCGCCCTGGTCCCGGCCTGGCTCGCG
>JANSYC010000046.1 GCA_024742605.1 Alphaproteobacteria bacterium
ACGGGCCCTCGGGGTTTTGACCGATTCCGGTGCACAGCTCCTGCTTACGACAGAGTCGCGTGGGGAGCCGCTCGGCCGGGCGTTGGAAGGCACCCCGCAGGGCCCGGCCAGCCTCGCGATCGAGAGCATTCTGTCCGCCGAGATAGGCCCGGTCACGCCGCTGCACCGTCCGGCTGTCGACGATGTCGCCTTGCTGCAATACACGTCCGGCTCGACCAGCCGTCCGCGCGGCGTCGCGATCACCCACGGCAATATCGTCGCCAATATGACCATGCTGCTGGACTGGTCCGACGCAGATTTCCGGTCGAATTTTCTCTCCTGGCTGCCGCTGTTCCACGATATGGGGCTGGTCGTCGGCTATCTGATGCCGTTGGCCTCCGGGGGGACAAGCCACCTGATCACGCCTGCCGCGTTTTCCCGCCACCCGGCGGTCTGGCTCAAGGCCGTGTCCCGGTTCCGGGCAACCCATAGCGCAATGCCTAATTTTGCCTTCGAGCTGTGCGCCCGACACGTTGATCAGGCGGAGATCGACGGGCTGGACCTGTCCTCGCTGCATTGGGTGCTGAACGCGGCGGAGACCATCCGGCGCTCCAGCAATGACGCGTTCCTGGCGCGGTTCGCCGCGCTCGGCTTCGATCCGGCTGCCTTGCTCCACTATTACGGCCTGGCCGAGGCGACGGTCTGCGTCACCGGCCACAGACCGGGACGCGGCCCCTTGTATCTGCCGATCTCCGGCGCGGCGCTGGAGGCGGGGAAAGTGGTGGACGGCCTTGATGATACCGCCGATCGGCGGTGGATCGCCGGTGTCGGGTGGTCGGATGAGGCGTCGAGCGTCGTGGTGGTGGACCCCGCGACGGGCACTCCCCTTGGCGACAACTGCATCGGCGAAGTCTGGGCCAGCGGGCCGAGCATGGCGCAAGGCTATTGGGGCGATCCGGACGCCACCGCCGAGATATTCGGCTGGCGGGTGCCGGACGATCCCCGACCGTATTTCCGGACCGGAGACCTGGGCTTCAGCCGGGATCGGGAGCTCTACATCACCGGCCGCCTGAAGGAACTGATCATCGTCGGCGGCCGGAACCTTTATCCGGTCGATGTTGAGATGACGGTGCAGAACGTCGATCCCCGTTTGGTGCGGGATCGGGGCGCCGCCTTTTCGATCGAAGGCGCGGAGAACGAGGCGGTTGCGGTTGTCCAGGAGTTGCGCCGCGAGGGGGCGCTCGACGTGGATGCGCTTCTGCTGCGTATCGTTGGTGCGGTTGCCACCAGCCATGAGGTGGATGTCGCCGCTATCGTTCTGATCCGACAGGGGACACTCCCGCTCACCAGCAGCGGCAAGGTGCGGCGTGCTGAGGCGCGACGGCTCTGGCTCGCGGGCGATCTCAAAGAAATTGCCGTGTTTCGCCGGGCCGAGCCGGAGGTGTCGTCCTCGGGGCCGCACCCTAAGGGGCCGGCTCCGAATTTGGGCGAAATCGCGGCGGCGCTCTGTTCCGAGCTGGCGGACGTCCTGAATCTGCCGTTTGACACGATCGACCCAGGCGAACCGCTGAGCAATTTCGGCTTCGGGTCCCTGGTCGCGGCGAGGTTGGCGGAGCGGGTCAGCGACCGCTTTGGTCTCCCCGTTTCGGCGACGCAGTTCTACGATACGCCGACGGTTCAAGCGGTCGCAGAGTGGATCGCGAGCCACGATCTCTCCCTGCCGCCGCAGTCTCTCAAGACCGCAGATGCTCTCGGTGGATCTGACCTACCCGACGATGCGATTGCGATCGTCGGCATGGCATGCCGGATGCCGGGGGCGCCGGATCTCGAGTCGTTCTGGTCGATGCTGCTCGGTGGTGGCGAGGGGGTTGGAGAGCCGCCAGCCGAACGCCGGGAGCTGATCGCCCAACTTGCAGCGGCATCCGGAGTGCCGTCCCGGGCTGGGTATATCGAGGGCGCGGAATTGTTCGACCCGGCCTTCTTCCGGATGAGCAAGCGGGAAGCCGACCTGCTTGATCCTCAGCATCGGCTGCTGCTTGAGACGACCTGGCATGCGCTGGAGCACGCGGGATTGCGTCCGGAGGATCTGAAGGGGCATCCGATCGGATCCTTCGTCGGCATCAGTACGTCCGACTATGCCGGCCTGCTGGCGTCGGACGAAAGTGCCGCGGATGCCCAGTTCCCGACCGGCAACGCCCATAACATGGCGGCCAATCGGCTCTCCTATTTGTTCGATTGGCGCGGCCCGAGCTTTGGCGTCGACACCGCCTGCTCATCGTCTCTGGTTGCGGCGCATCTGGCCCTGCAAAGCCTGAGGCGAGGGGAGTGCGAGATTGCGGTCGTCGGGGGCGTGAACCTGATTCTGTCCGCTCGTTTGACCCGCTCCTTCCATGCCGCGGGCATGCTGTCGCCCGATGGCCGATGTAAGACGTTTGATGCGAGGGCCGACGGGTATGTCCGGGGCGAGGGCTGTGGTGTCCTGGTTCTGAAGTCGATGGCGGCGGCGCGTCGCGATGGGGATCGGGTGATCGCGGCGGTCTTGGGCTCCGCGATCAACCAAGACGGTCTCAGCAATGGGATCACGGCGCCGAACGGACCGGCCCAGCAGGCCGTCATCCGGGCGGCACTGACCGATGCGGATGTCGAGCCCGGGGATGTCGGTTATGTGGAGACACATGGAACCGGCACCGATCTGGGCGATCCGATCGAACTGGCTGCTCTGACGAAGGCTTTGGCGCCTCCGGCCGAGGGTAGGGCCCGGCCGTTCTTGGGGGCGCTGAAGAGCAATATCGGGCATCTGGAAGCCGCCGCCGGTGTGGCAAGCCTCATCAAGACGGCTTTGATTCTGTCGCGGGGCGTGGTTCCGGCAAACCGCAATTTCACCGTCCCGAATTCGAAGCTGTCCGATGCCTTGGCGTGGCTGGAACCGGTTGTTGATAGCCGCGCGTGGCCGGAAGACCGACCGCGCCGGGTGGCCGGGGTCAGCAGCTTTGGCTTTGGAGGGACGAACGCGCATCTGGTCCTCGGAGCCGTTCCCTCGGCTCCGGAGGAGGCAGACACGGCCCCTGCTGAGTTGCTGTGTCTCAGCGCGGGATCCGAAGCCGGCCTTCGGGCGCTGGCACGGTCATGGCGGCAGGCCTTTGCCGCCCGCCCGCACGTGGCCGCCTCGACCTGGGCGGTCAACGCGGCACGTCGGCGAGGTGCACTCCCTTGGCGTCTGGCCCTGGTCGGTCGGAGCGTGGCCGAGTTTGATGACGGACTGTCGGCGTGGCTTGATGGTGGCGGATCAGCTGTCGCCGGGAAGGTGTCGAAGACGGATTCGCGTAAGGTTGGTCTCGCCTTCGTTGAAGACGGGATCGGCGCTCCGGGTGATCGGTTCGATCGGTCAATGTCCGTCGCACGGCTTTGGGCGGACTGGGGGCTGGCGCCTGACGCGGTTTCAGGAACTGGAACAGCCGGGTGGATTGCGGCTGCGGTGGGAGGATTGGTGACGCCCGACGTCGCGCGCGTTCGGATTATCGAACATCACAGAGGCACCCATTCCGGCGTGGAGAGGCCGCAAGCACCGGTCTCCGAGACCGGTGAAATCGAAGTCGTCCCAGCGGTGCGGGATCCCGCCTCGGCCCTCAAGCGGGCCGGTTGCGAGACGGTGATCGAGGTGCGATCGGGGGACGAGACAGCTTCCGTTCTGGCGGCGATCGCGGCTGCCTGGATCGCCGGAGCCGGGATTGACCCGTCGCGGGGTCTGTCGAAGCGCGTGCAGCCGGTCGTCGACATACCCCTGATGCCGTTTGAGCGCCGCCTGTGCTGGTATGACGCGCCCTCCGGTGAGGGGCATTGGATCAATTCGGCCCTGGGGGCTCTTGGGGCGGCGCAGGCGCCGATCGCCGCCCTGGGCGCTGCTTTTCGCCCGCTGTCCGCGCTCGGAGAGATCCGCCATGCGGCAACAGGTGCGCGACCAAGCTCGAATGCGGACAATCCGGATCAGGTACAAGCTGTTCTGACCGATCTCATCGCAGACCTGATGGGACGTCCATCCACCGACATCGATCCGCGGGAGCGGTTCGTGGAGATGGGGGCGGACTCGATTGTCCTGACCCGCGCGTTGCGGAGTATCGAGGAGCGGTTCTCCGTCAAACTGACCGTCCGGCAGTTGTTCGAATCGACACCCAATATCGAGACGTTGGCCGCTTCGCTTGTGGGCCGGTCGGCGCGCGTCGCGCCGGGTGACGACGCGGAGATGCCCGCCGCGGCGCCGCAGCAGACGTCGCCGGCTCCGCCCGCCGCCGGAACGCGCGATATGCTGGATATGCTGGCGCAAACCGACGCAACGATGAAGGTTCTTGTCGCCCAGCAGGAAGCCCTGCACCGGATGATCGCGGGGCATACCCCGGTCTCAGACGCACCTTTGCAGCCGAGCCAGCCACGTTCTCGGCAGGCGTCCTCGGCGGCACCGGAGTCCCTTCCGCTTTGGCGCCCTTCCGCCGAGGTGGCGGATTCGGCGGGGCGCAGCCGGGCTCTGGACCGGTTGATTCCCCGCTATACGAAGATGACGGCGGGTTCGAAGCGGTTGGCCGCCGCATTCCGGCCGCGCCTGTCCGACAATCGTGCCTCGGCGGGGTTCCGGTTCTCCACCAAGGAAATGGTCTATCCGATCGTCGGTGAGCGCGCGAAGGGCGCCTATCTCTGGGACGTCGACGGCAATCGCTATGTCGATATCTCGATGGGCTTCGGCGCGTATCTGTTCGGCCATGCGCCGCACTTTGTCGAGGCTGCTCTCAAGGATGAAATCGACCGCGGCTTCGCGCTCGGCCCACGGGCCCGGTTGGCGGGTGAGGTTTCGGATCTGGTCTGCGCTCTGACCGGCGCCGACCGGGTCGCCTTCGCGACGACCGGAACCGAAGCGGTGATGACCGCCCTCAGATTGGCGCGCACGGTCACCGCACGACAGCGCATCGCGGTCTTCGAGGGCGCCTATCACGGACATTTCGACGGTGTTCTGGCGACGCCGGGCCTGGATGGATCGACGCCGATGGCGCCCGGGGTGACCGACGCCATGGTCGCCGATGTCCTTGTCTTGCCATATGGCGAGGCCTCCGCGCTTGAGACGCTTAGGGCCTGCGCGCACGATCTGGCGGCGATTGTGGTCGAGCCGGTTCAAAGCCGCCGTCCGGGGCTTCAGCCGGTCGAGTTCCTGAGGGAACTCAGGCGCATTGCCGATACCAGCGGTGCGGTCCTGCTGTTCGACGAGATGATCACCGGTTTCCGGATCGCGGCAGGAGGTGCGCAGGCGTATTTCGGCGTTCAGGCTGACCTTGCAACCTATGGCAAGATCCTCGGTGGGGGGCTGCCGATCGGCGCGGTCGCAGGGAAGGCAGAGTTGCTGGACGCGCTGGATGGCGGGCAATGGCGTTACGGCGATGAGTCGTTCCCCGAGGCCGAAACCACGTTCTTCGCGGGGACCTACAACAAGCATCCCCTGGCGATGGCGTCGGCGCGCGCGACCCTGCGCCAGATCGCCGACCGGGGCGATGCGCTCTACCACGGGCTCGAGGTCCAAAGCGCCGATCTTGCCGACCGGCTTGACCGGCGTTTCGCGGATGCCGGGACTGCCATGCGGATCAACCGCTTCGGCTCCCTGTTTCGCTTTACCCATAACGACAATGCCGACGCTTTCCTGTTCGCGTTGCGGACGCGGGGGGTCTTCGTCTGGGAGGGCCGCAACTGCTTCCTGTCGACGGCGCACGGGGCGGAGGAGATCGATGCGATCGAGGTCGCGGTTGCCGGTGCCTTGGCCGATGCAATGGGTGACGATGGTGCGTCAGCGCCGACCGGGTCGTCGACCACGCCGCGTTCGAATCCGCACGACGGCGACAGGGCGACCGATGACGTCTTTCCGCTCAGCCCGGCCCAGCGGCAGCTTTGTCTGCTGGCGGATCTCCGGCCGGGTGCGGAGCGCGCCTACCACGAAAGCGCCGTGCTCGCGCTCCCGCACGGACTCGACGTCGCCGCCCTGGAAACCGCGCTGACCGCTCTGGTCACCAGACATCCAGCCCTTCGAACGGTCATCGACGGTGCGGCAGGCATGCAAACCGTGCGACCGCCGACAGCGGTGCCGTCCGCTCTTTCGGTCCGGACAGCCGTATCGGGTGAGGACGATCCGGACGTTCTGGCGGACGCCATTTCCCAACGGTTCCCGCCCGGCGTGCCTGCGTTCCGCGTCGTTCTGGTGAGGCGCCCGGACGGCTCCGCCCTGTTGGCGCTTGTCGCTCACCACGCGGTCGCCGATGGCGTATCGCTCGGCATCATGCTGGACGATCTGGCGTCGACCTATGCGGACGTTGTCGCTGGGGCGACACCGGGATTGGCACCGGCATCGGGCTTCGCCGCTTTCCGGGCCCGGCAGGACCAGCGGGCGGCCTTGCGCAGCCGAAATCTCGACGCCTGGCGCGAGACCTTGGGCACCCCGCCAGCCTTGGACCTGCCCCTGGACCTGCCGCGGCCGTCGAAGCCGCAATCCGCAGGCGCGTCGGTGACCGCAACGCTGTCGCCGGATCTCGTCCGCGCGGTTTCGGAGACGGCGCGTCGTCTCTCGGTCACGCCGGTGATGATGTATTTTTCAGCCTATCTTCTGGTGCTGCATCGATTGTGCGGCCAGAAGACGCTGGTGGCCGGGTTGCCGAGTGATGCTCGGATCGAGAGCGCGGACGAGTCGGTTGTCGGCGACTGCGCGCAGATGATGCCGATCCTGAGCAAACTGGAACCGAACGATACGATTGCCGGATTTGTGACGCGGTTGCGCGGTCTCATGCTGGATGCCTATGAGCGCCAGGATTTCGATTTTGCGGAGTTGCTGGAACGCCTCGAGATTCCGGCGGACCGCGGCCGGACCCCGCTGATCGGGGCCGCGTTCAATCTGGATCAGACCGAGACCGTGCCCGACGGTTTCGGATCCGGTGCCCGGTTGGTAGAGCCTCCGGTGCGCTGGGCGAAATTTGATCTGTGGCTCAATCTGACCCGCGTGCAGGGCAGTGTCGGTGCGCGGCTGGAATACGCGTCCGAGGTCATCGAGAGGACGACGGCGGACACGTGGTTGGATCTCTACAGCCGGACGCTCGGTGCAGTCGCCGGTGAGCCGGACCGCCGACCGCAGGAGCTTCCGTTTTGGCAGCACGCCCGAGAGACCCCCATCGAGGCGCCGGGCTGCGAGACGCTGCCGTCCTGGATGGCGAAAGCTGTCGCGCAGTTTGCCTCGCAGGTTGCGATCGACGGGCCGGATGGTGCCGTGACATATCGAGAGCTTGGCGAACGGGTCGACGCGCTCGCCCGGCGGCTGTCGGCGCGCGGCGTGGGTTTCGAGACGCCGGTTGGCATATGTCTGGAGCCGACAGGAGATCTGCCGATTGTCTTGCTAAGCGTTATCCGGGCGGGCGGATGCTACGTGCCGCTCGATCCCGATCAGCCGCCGCTCCGATTGGCCAAGATGGTGGCGGCGGCCGGTTGCGGGATCGTGCTGTGCGACCCGAAGACCGCCGACCTCGCGGCCACGGCCGGCACGGTCGCGGTGACGGTGGCCGAGCTGTCGGCGGAGGACGATCCGGGAGCCGTTCCGCTGGTCGATCCGCACCCGGATCAGCTCGTCTACATCATGCATACATCAGGCTCGACCGGAGCGCCGAAATCGGTCGGCATCTCCCATCGAGCATTGGGCAACCTGCTGGGCTCCATGGCCACGTCTCCGGGGCTTGCGCCGGGTGACCGCTTCCTGTCGGTGACGCCTCTCGGTTTCGACATCGCCGCGTTGGAGTTGTTCCTGCCCCTGCTGACAGGCGCCCGGCTCCGTGTGCTGCCGCGCTCCCTCCGCGGAGACCCGGCGGGATTGGCCAACGAAATCGTGGAGTTCGGCGCGACCGCCATGCAGGCGACGCCCGCGACCTGGCGCATGCTGACCGAGACCGGTTGGCAGGTTCCGTCCGGCTTCAAGATTCTCTGCGGCGGCGAAGCCCTGCCGTCGGCTCTGGCGCAGCGTTTGTGCGCCATGGGTGCGTCGCTCTGGAACCTCTACGGTCCAACCGAGACGACGATATGGTCCATGCGGGCGCGGGTCGGTGATCCGGGCGCGATCGATCTGGGCGCGCCGGTCGGCGGAACGCGCATCCATGTGGTCGACACAGCGCTTGACCTGGTGCCCGACGGCGCCGTTGGAGAAATTGCCATCGGCGGCCTGGGGCTTGCCCGCGGGTATGGCCGCCAGGCCGGCCTGACGGCGGAGCGCTTTCGTCCCGACCCCTACTCCACGGTCGCGGGCGCCAGGCTTTATCTGACCGGTGATCTGGCCCGTGTCGATGGTGAGGGGCGTCTGCGATATCTCGGACGGCGCGATCAGCAGGCCAAGGTTCGGGGTCACAGGATCGAAGTGGGTGATGTCGAGACGGCGCTGGAGACACTGCCTGCTGTCCGCGAAGCGGTCGTTCTGATCCAGGCGACGGATACCGGCGGCGCGGAGCTTTCGGCCTATATCGTGCCCGAGGTCGGTTCCACCCTGTCGGTTGAGGATCTGCGATCCGAGCTTTTCGATGTATTGCCGGGTTACATGATCCCGAACGGGTTTTTCCTGGTGGACGCCTTGCCTCTGAATGCGAACGGCAAGGTGGATCGTGCGGCTTTGGGCGGGCGGTCGGCACAGCCTGCAACACGCAGCGCGACCTACCGGGCTCCCTCAGGGCCAACCGAAACCGTGATTGCCGACGTCTGGGCGTCCGCCTTGCACCGCGAGGGGCAGAGTCTCCCCAAGATTGGAGCCGACGACGGCTTCTTCGATCTTGGCGGCACCTCTCTTGTGCTCCCGATTGTGCATGATCTCTTGCAGCAGCGGCTGAACCGGAGATTTCCGTTGGCCTGGTGCGTCAGTCGACCGACCGTCCGGTCGCTCGCTGAAGCGTTGGATCGCAAGGATGCACCGGAGACGGTTCCGGCGGTATCGGCGGGCGAGGAGCGTGCGAAACGTCGGCGCGCAGCCTTGCTGGCCTTGAGAGAGTCCGCAGATGATCGAAAGAAGGCGGAGGGTTAAGCCGATGACAGTAGTGGAAGCCACCAAGAGCGACGCCCGGAAGCCGATGGCGATCGAAGAGCTGACGACACTGCCAAGCGCAGAGGCGTTCCGACGGGACTACATGGCGCGCAGCAGACCGGTCGTGATCCGAGGCGGTATCAAGGACTGGCCGGCCTTCCGTGACTGGAGTCCGGAGGTGCTGGCTGAAAAGGTCGGTGGCAATGAGGTCCTGGTTCAGCAGTCCCCGACCGCCATATTCGGACTCGACCCGGAATTGGGTGGGCCCCGATATCAGGAAATCACCACAACCCTGGGCGAGTACGTCCGGAACATGATGAATGTCGACGAGGGTGACATCCGGTATTACGTGCAGCGGGCAAATATTCCGGAGCGTCTGCCGGAGCTGATGGAGGATTTCTCTCTGCCGTCTTACGTGGAAGCGGCGAAAGTCTATCTGATCAACCTTTGGCTCGGCCCGGCCGGCAATGTGACCACGCTGCACTACGACACGCCGAACAACTTCCTGGCTCATATAAGGGGCCGCAAGCGGCTGAAGATGTTCTCTCCCTGGCAGGCCCGTCGGCTCTATCCGTGTCGGAGCAAGGCCTACAACATGAGCCAGGTGAACATCGACGATCCGGACCTGGAGAAATTTCCCCGCTTCCGGGATGCGCAGATGTACGAGGTGGAGATCGAGGCGGGTGACCTGCTGTTCATCCCGACCTATTGGTGGCATCAGGTCTACAGCGAGACCGCTGGGATCAGTGTCAACATTTGGTGGATCCCGTTATATCGGCAATTGATAGGCCCCCAGCTGTGGGACAACATCCCCGATATCGCACGGGAACTTCTGAACCGCGCCGGGCCTCGATAAGACGGCCGCTCTCTGCGACACGATGCGGAAAGGACACAAGATGGACGAGGATGATGACAAGACGATCTACACCGTGGTGATCAACCACGAGGAGCAGTATTCGATCTGGCCGACCTATCGTGACTTGCCGCTCGGATGGAAGTCCGTGGGCAAGGAAGGTCCCAAGGCGGAGTGCCTGGCCTATATCGAAGAGCACTGGACCGACATGCGCCCGCTGTCATTGCGTCGTCGGATGGAGGCCTCGGGGTCCTGACTCAGGTGAGCGTTTCCCGGGAAGGTTCCGCCGGAGGCTGGCTCCTGCCGCCGCGCCGGACGGAACGAACGCGGCTCCGTGTGTTCTGTTGGCCATATGCGGGGCTCGGAGCCTCGCTTTTCGTGCCGTGGAGCCGCTTGGCGCCGGAGGGTGTTGGGATCTTCGGAATTCAGGCGCCCGGTCGGGAAAGCCGTATGTCCGAACCGCCGCTTCGGCGGGTTTCGGACATGGTGAAGCATCTGACCGATCGGATGATACGTGAGCCGAGCCTGTTCGACGCGCCATACGCTCTGTTGGGATGCAGTTTCGGAGCAATCGCCGCCTTTGAACTCGCACGGTCATTGAGCACAACAGGTGGGCGGGCGCCTGCTGCCCTGGTGGTGCTGGCCTGCCGCTCCCCCCAGCATGTCTTGCCGGTTGGGCCGTTCGGCGGGCTCGACAATGATGCTTTGGCGGAAAAATTGCATCGCGACTATGGCGGCATGCCGGATGTTCTGCGAGAGAATCCGGAATTGTTGCGGGTTTTTATGCCGACGGTACGCGCCGACCTGGAAGCGATGGAGGCCTACACACCCCCCCCGGAAGACAGCAGGCTCGAATGCCAGATTCATGCGATTGGCGGCAGCGCCGACGAGCGGGTGGACAGAGCCGTCCTCGAGGGATGGGTCCGTTACGGGTGTGAGGGATCTACCGCCCGCCAGATAGCGGGTCGTCACTTTATGGTGCGTGACGATCCCGCGTCTTCGCTTTCGGCGGTATTGCAGGCTTTGACGCCATGGCTTCCGTGAAGCTCGGTCTGATAAGTCCGCTTTGGCCTCCGCAGGGCGGGGGAGGTGAGGTTTATCTCCAACGCATGGGACGTGCACTTGCCGCCGCGGGTGTCGACGTGTCGGCCTGCGTCGGCGTGGCCTCGCCCGAATATAGTCCCGGATTGCCGATTTGCGGGGCGAACGGACATGTCGACCCCGACGATCCGGTTTCCTGTAGCGGTTGGTTCCCGGAAATTGGCCGCTGGTTGGATACGGTTCGTCCGACCCATGTCCTGATCAACGCACCCTTCAGCCGCGTCAGCCATGCCCACGCCTCCGAAGTCTATGCCATGGCGCGCGACCGAGGGTGCCGGATCGGTGCGGTGCATTTGGATCTGGACCGGGGCGTGGTTGAAGGTTTGGCCGAGGCCTATGGCGCCACTGGAAGTTGGGAACGGGCTGCCCACGAGGGTGAGCGGCAGCTGCGCGCCTTGGCAGCGCAATTGAGCGAAACGGTGTACGCTGAAATCGGATCGCCGCTGTTTTTCGACGTCGACTTCATTCTGTCGTGTTCCGATTGGTCGGACCGGTTCATTGACCCAATTGGACAGGTACCCCGGAAGGTCTTCCACCCTCCGATGGGGGATGCGATGGCCGGCCCCAGCAGGGCGCCGATGGCACCCGTCGATTTCGGTTTCGTCAACCCGCGCGCCCACAAGGGTGGGCGGACACTGGCTGAGATCATCCACCGGGCGCCTGCGGAATGGTGCTTGCGCGGTCTTGAGGGAGGCCACGGCGCAGCTTTTCTGGAATTCGCGCAGGCTGTAGAAGGCGCCGACGTGTCGGTCGACCTGGTGCGCCGTGTCGAGGATATGAGGGATTTTTACGACAGTCTTGGCGCGCTGCTCGTTGCGAGCGTCTACGAGGGGTACGGAATGGTCGGCGTCGAGGCAATGATGCGCGGAATTCCTGTGGTGGCGCGCGACTATCCGGCCATTAGGGAAGCGGTTGGCGATGGGGCCAGGATCGTGCGCTTCGAGGCGACATCGGCGGAATGGGTAGACGCGATGGCAGAGGTGCTTTCCGATAGGAGCCGCTGGGTTGCGGCGGCGCAGGCTCGAATGGCCGAACTGGCTGCGCGGGAAACCCTCGAGATTGAAACTCTAAAGGCATTTCTCGGCGAAATCTGAAGCAGATGGATTTATAAAAAAGCCACTGTCCCGGACAGACATAGACCGATACGATTGCAGTGTTTCGAATGAAAAGGAATCGTCGACGTGGCAAATACTGGTGAGCTTCCTGGTCTGAAAGACACCGGTTCCTCCGCTAAACTTGTTGGCGATGTGGCGGCAGGGCCTGAGCGCCTGCAAACCGCCATTCGGATCACCACGCCAGGGTCCTGGATTATTGGTGCCGTCTTCGCATTTGTTACGATTGCCGTGATTGTTTGGGGAGTGGTTGGCGAGTTGACCACGCGGGTCGGCGGGCTCGGGATCGTTCTCTCATCGGATGAAGATATCATCGATCTCCGGAGCGTTGCCGCGGGAACGGTCATCGATTTGCCGGCTAAGATCGGGGCCCAAGTCACAAAGGGCCAGTTGATTGCACGTATCGGACAACCGGGCGGCGAGTCTGCACTTGACGCCGCTCGCCAGCGTATCGAACGTATGCAGCAAAACTACAATCAGCAACAAAGCATCGTCAGAGCTGATTTGGAGAACCGCAAATCAGCTACGGAAAATCACAAAAATTCTCTAATTGAAAAAAAGAATACTATTATACAAAGATCAAACTATCTGAGCGCGTTACTCAAGACCGCTGAAGCGGAATTGCGCCAGCGTTTGGTTACAGAGGCGCGTGTCCAGTCCATAAGGGACGATCTCGCCAATGCGCGGGTGCAGTTGAATGAAATCGATATCCAGATCGCTCAGGCGGAGCTGGACTATCTCGAGTTTAAGGATGCCCGGGAGACGGATCTCAGCCGTCTCAAACAGGAGCTACAGACGGCGCAGGATGATCTGGAAACCCTCCGGCAGACCCAATCCGACGAAACGCTCGTAACAGCTCCGATTTCTGGACGGATCATCAGCATTGAGACCAGAGTTGGCGATGTGCTGGCGGCCGGGTCGCCGGTCGCCCGTATCGATTCAGAGGATACCAATCTAGGTGTGGTCGGGTTCTTGAAGGCCTCGGACGGTAAGAAGGTCAGCTCCGGAATGGACGTTTCCGTTTCACCCAGCACGGCGGAGCGGGCGATCTGGGGCAGTATCAAGGGCAAGGTCAAACGGGTATCCGAATTGCCCGCGACCCTTGCCTCGGTGAATGCCCTTCTGGTCAATCCGGACCTGGCCGAAGAGATGTTCGGGTCAGGACCTCCCATACTGGTGGAGGTTGAGCTGGACAAGGATCCGAACACGCCAAGCGGCTTTGCCTGGACGTCCGGGGAGGGGCCACCTTACGACATAACCCACGGTACCCTGTCGGCGGTCTCGGTGGTCGTCCGCAGGGAAGCGCCGGCCAATCTCGTCATCCCGGTTTTTTGGAGCTGGGTGGGGCATGGCAGTTAAAGACAGGCCGTCCAAATCCAAGGCCGGGAAAGGCACGGCCAGGCGCATTTCAACGCAGACCGTGCTGCAGATGGACCCGGCGGAATCGGGGGCGGCGGCTTTGGCGATCGTTCTTGCCTTCCATGGCAGGCATGAGCCGATATCGAACCTTCGTGAGGCGACCGGAACGTCGAGGGACGGGGCCCGGTTAGAGAATGTTCTACATGCGTCCCAGGACTACGGGCTTTCAACGGACGGCGGCCCGGCCGACGCGGCAACCGCACTTGCCGCGCCGGTGCCGGCTATCCTGTCCTGGGAGCAGAATCAGTACGTTGTTCTTGAAGGTACGAAAGGTGAGTCGGTCTATCTGAACGACCCCGCCGCCGGCCGTCGGGCGCTCAGCCGGGAGGATTTCGAACGGTCTTATTCGGGGCATCTTCTGGTGGCCACCCCGGGGCCCGACTTCAGAAAGGGCGGCCATGAACCGTCGCTCTTCCGCAGCCTAAGTCGTCTTCTGCCCGGATCGCGGGACGCTTTCGCTCTGGTCGCTTTGTTCGGCTGCATGCTGGTGCTGCCGGGGTTGCTGCTGCCGGCCTTTCTCAAGGGCCTGGTGGACGATGTCCTGACCCGGGGACTTGCCGGGTGGCTGTTGCCGTTGGCGATCGGTTTGGCGATTTCCAGCGTGTTCAACGGGATGCTCACCTGGCTGCAGCGGTTCTTCATTTTGCGCCTGCAGATGAAGCTGGCGATCACCCAGACGGCTCTGCTGGTCTGGCATCTTCTGCGGGCCCCTGTGGTGTTCTTCACCCAGCGCCAGGCCGGAGATCTGGTCACGCGGGTCGATGCCTGCAATCGCGTGGCCGTGGTGATGGGCAATGAGCTGAGTCTGAACGTCGTCAATGCCCTGGTTGTTGTGTTCTACGCAGCCGTCATGGTGTTCCTGAGCTGGCAGCTGACCTTGCTTGCCCTGGGGGCGATCGTGGTGAACTTCGCGGCCATCATCCTGGCGCAGGCTCCGCGGGTCGCATTGGCAACCAACCTTCAGGGCGTTCAGGCAAAGGCAAACAGCTCTCTGCTCGGCGCGATCGAAGGCATAGAGACGATCAAGGCGACAGGTGTCGAAAGCGATGTCTTCGCCACCTGGGCCGGACATTACGGGCGGGTGGCCAATAACCAGCAGCAGCTCAATGCGCTTGGCGCTCTTCTCAACACCGTGCCGGAATTCATCAACAATCTTGTTCTTGCGGCCTTTCTCGGGTTTGGCGGGTTGCTGATCATGGATGGTGACCTGACGGTTGGGGGTCTGGTGGCGTTCCAGGCGGTTCTGACGCGTTTCGTTCAGCCGGTGATCGCATTGGTCATGTTCTCCGGCAAAATCCAGGAGACCGTCGCGGATGTGGTGCGCATTGAGGATGCGTTGCAGGTCAAACCGGATCCGCTGATGGCGCAGGTCGAGAAACTCCGACCGGCTGAAGCTGACGGTGAGGAGTCCGGTCCCTCGCTTACCGGCGCGCTTGATCTGCGTGATATCTCATTCGCCTATGGGCCGCTGGATCCGCCGTTGATCGAGGGGTTCACTCTGAATCTCAGACCGGGCGAGCGGGTCGCTCTGGTCGGCGGGAGTGGCAGCGGCAAGTCCACCATCGCCCGGCTGGTCAGCGGACTCTATCAGGCGCGGGGAGGGCAGGTGCTGTTCGACGGCCGCCCTATCGAACAGATTCCGCGCGACCAGTTCGTCGCTTCGGTTGCCTACATCCAACAGGACATTCATCTGTTTCGGGGCTCGATTCACGACAACATCACCATGTGGGACGATACGATCAAGCCGGAAGACGTCTACCGTGCGGCAGTGGACGCCCAGATTCACGATGTGATCGCCGGACGGACCGGTGGTTACGACAGTGAGATTGAGGAGGGGGGCGCGAACTTCTCCGGTGGACAGCGGCAGCGCATAGAGATTGCCCGCGGTTTGGCGCGCAACCCCTCCATCGTTGTGCTGGATGAGGCGACAGCCGCGCTGGACCCGCTGACCGAGTTGAAGATCGATGAGCGTTTGAGGGCGCGGGGCTGCACGTGTCTGATCATCGCCCATAGACTCAGCACGATCCGCGATGCGGACGAAATCATCGTACTCGACCATGGCCGGGTCAAAGAGCGCGGAACCCATGAGGAATTGATGGCAACCGGCGGTCACTATGCGGATCTGGTGGCGGCAGGATGAACGACACGCCCCAAAACGCCCCCTCCAGCGCTTCCGCTCCGGAGCGCCCCTGGGCCCGCCGGATCGCCGAGGCTCTCGGTCTGGCCGACCACGCGCAACGGATGACCGGACGGGACGCCTTCGCCCTCGATCATCCCGAAACCGTTTGTCTGGTTCTGCGCGGGACTTTGAATGTGTTTTTGGTCGAGCCGAGCGGACGGCGTCACGGCTTGGCTCAGGTGGGAGCCGGGGAAGTCGCTTTCGGCGTGCCGCCGGATGACGGCGGGACAACCATCGTCGCTGTTCCTGGCGCAGGAGCCGAGATCGTCGGGACGGATCGAGCAGCCCTGGCCGCCTTAGCCGCGGACGGGAGCCCCGATCTGGCGGCGGCGATTGAGTGCTGGATGAACCGTTTGTTCTCGACAGTGCTGACGGAACCAGCGCCCGGGACCTATCAGGTGCTGTGTCCTGGAGATCACGCCGGGCCGTTGGACGGCAGTCAAATGCTTGTGGCCGGGGACGACATGGTCTGGGTCCGGCCGCGGCACGGCACGATGTCCTATCTGGACGCGTTCGAGGTTTCTGACGGTCTCTGGCCGCTCGACGCCGAGGCGTGGATCGCCCCCTCGGTCGGCTCTCATGTCGAAGGGGTCTCCACGGTCGAGGTTCTTCAAGGACCTTGGTCCGAAGATCTGAAGCGGGTTCATGGCGTTCTTCTCGCAAGTTTTCGAAACGATTTGGCGGTGGATCGGAAGACCGTCTGGCAGCGCCTCGGCAAACGGCGGAGTTCGGATACCCAAGCCTTCGACGGATCTATCGGCGCCCTGGCGGCGGTGGTCGCTGGCGCGGACGCCCTCCCCGCAGTGGCGCCGACCATGCCGCTGTTGAGTGCGGCCTATATGGTTGCCGAGGCTGCGGATATCTCGATCGATCTTCCCAAGGGCGGACTGGAAGCGATTGGCCGGTCCTCGGACCCGTTGGCCATGCTGGCGGAAACGAACGGCTTCTTCACAATTCCGGTTCACCTTGAAGGCGACTGGTGGCGCCGGGATCAGGGCCCTCTCCTGACATTCGTCGGCCCCGACCGCAATCCTGTCGCACTCTTGCCGGTGTCGCCGGGTGTTTACGACGCGATAGATCCTGTGACGATGCGCCGTCGGAGAGTCAGCGCCGAGGCGTCGAAGGATTTCGCGCGGGACGCCCGAAGCTTTGTTCGCCTGCTCCCAAGCCGATCCGTTTCGTTCAAGGACGTATGGGCGAACGGCATCCACGGCCTGGGCTCAGACTTCCGGCGCTTGGCGCTTGCCATGCTGTTGGCAGGATCGGTCGCCTTTTCCATGCCGCTCATCATCGAGCAGATCATCGGCTCCGCCGTTCCCGAGGCGGATCGTGGCGAGCTCGCTGTTCTGGTCGGTATGATGGTCGCCATTGCGTTGGCGGGGGCCGGGTTCTCAATCGTGCAGAGCCTCGCCTTGCTGCGGATTGAGGGGCGGGCCAGTTCCAGGACCCAACTCGCCGTATTCGCCCGAATGTTGCGCCTGCCAACCGACTTCTTCCGGAAGTTCACCGCCGGCGACCTCTCGGTTCGGGTCCGCGGTGTGGAGGAGATGCGGCAGCTTCTGAGCGACAATGTGCTTTTCATTATCATGGCGACCGTGAATGGCAGCTTTTCGCTCGCCTTGATGCTGTACTACGAGGTGAAGCTGGCACTGACGGTCGCTGCGATCGCTGTCATTGTCGGCCTGCTGAACTATTATTTCGGCGGCCGCGTGGTCCGGCTCCAGCGGGCCTTGCTCAACATCCGAGGAGATGTGGAAGCTGATGTCATTCAGTATCTCAGCGGCATCACCGAACTGCGAACCAACAATGCCGAGCGTCAGGCGTTCTCGCGCTGGGCCGCCAAGTTTTCCGCCAGTCAGAAACACGCCTACGACATCGGTCTGCTGTCGAATGCCGGTCAGACGACCAATGCGGCATTCTCCTTCGTTTCGGTCTTGGCCATTGTCGTTGCGATCGGCCTGATCACGGATCAGCTCTTCGCGTTCATCAACGTCGATCTGAGTTGGGCCGGTTCGTCGGCACAAGGCCTTGAGAAGGCGATCAATCCTGCTCAGTTCATGGCGTTCTATGCCGCGTTTGGACAATTCAGTCTTGCGGTAAACCAGGTCGTTCAGTCCGGGCTGAATCTGACCGCCCTGGCTCCGGCCTACGACCGTCTCCGACCGCTCTTGGAGGCGGAGGAGGAGTACCAGGAAGGGGAGCACGATCCGGGCGAGCTGCGGGGTGAAATCGACGTGCGCGAGGTTCAGTTCCGCTATGTCCCGGGACAGCCCCTGGTGCTGAAGGGCGTCAGCCTGTCGGCAAAGGCCGGCCAGTTCGTGGCGATTGTCGGCCCGTCCGGAGCAGGGAAATCCTCTCTGATGCGGCTGCTGTTGGGCTTCGACAACCCCGAGGTGGGCTCGGTGTTTCTTGACGGTCAGGATCTGCGGCATCTCAACAAGAGGGCTGTCCGACGGAACTTCGGAGTGGTGCTTCAGACCGTCAGGGTCATGACCGGAACGATTCTGGAGAACATCACCAACGGCACCGACATGAGCGAGGAGGACGCCTGGTGGGCCGCGGAACAGGTTGGCTTCGCCGACGATATCCGCCGCATGCCCGATGGCCTCTACACGATGCTGAGCGACGGAGGGGCAACCCTGTCCGGTGGTCAATGTCAGCGTCTTATGCTTGCCCGCGCAATTATCCGCCGGCCCAGAATCATGCTGCTCGATGAAGCGACCAGCGCGCTGGATAACGAGGTTCAGTCGATTGTCACCGGAGCGCTGGACAAACTGAACTGCACGCGCATCGTGATCGCGCATCGGCTTTCGACGATTGCCAGCGCAGATCTGATTTATGTGATTGATGCGGGGCGGGTGGTAGAGCACGGAAATTATGAAGAGTTGATGGAGCTTGGAGGCGTCTTCTCAGAGCTCGCGAAACGTCAACTGACCGAATAGGCGACGCAAGTCGGGTGGCAGGTCACAGCTTCTGACTAATCAGTCGGTGGCTTTCGCGGCTGGCGCTGCGGTTTCGGCCAATTGACAGAACGGCCACGCAGCTCGCTCGGCTACAGACCACCCGCTCCGCAAGCCTTCGTGCCCGCAAAACCGCCTCTCGGATACGGTCCAACCATCGGTCGCAATCATCCGGCCGACGTGGCCAGCCACTGACTCTGGAACTGGATCGCCAAATGGATCACGGTCAGGTCTGCGGAGACGGGCATAAAGGATGAACACGACCGATCACGGTGGATGATATGACGACAGGAGTGTTTGCCCTGGTGCTTGGTGCGGCCGTCTTGCACGCAGCATGGAACGCGTTGGTAAAGGTGAACGCCGACAGGCTGGTCATGATCGCAATCATGATGATGAGCCAAGTTGCGGTTGCTATGCTGGTTATCCCGTTTGTGGCGTTCCCAACGCTAGAGAGTTGGCCATATATCTGGGCTTCAGTCGCTCTGAACACTGGCTACTGCGTGTTTCTGATCAATGCGTATCGCTATGGTGATCTGAGTCACGTCTATCCAATTTCTCGGGGTAGCGCCCCTCTGATCGTAGCGTTCATCTCCATCGCGATCGTGGGTGAAACACTGACCCGGCAGGCAGGTTTTTCGGTTGTTGTGATCGCTCTCGGTATCATGAGCCTAACCCTGACACGAGGAGCGGGAGGCTTCAGGGAACCCAAGGCAATGCTTTTTGCGGTGGGCACCGGCGTATTTATCGCCGGATACACGGTCGTCGATGGCTTGGGCGCTCGGCTTGCCGAAAGCGCGGAGAGCTACACCTTCTGGTCTCACCTCTTCAACGGCATTCCGATAACCCTGTTGGCGCTGTATCTCCGACGGGGGCAGGTTCGTGTGTCGCTGCGGAAATGCTGGAAGGTCGGAGTGCTCGGGGGGATGATTTCTCTCCTGGCGTATTGGATTGTCACTTGGGCGATGACACAAGCGCCGTTGGCCCTGGTATCTGCGGTTCGGGAATCAAGCCTGGTGTTCGCTGTGCTGTTCGGTGTTTTCTTCCTCAAGGAGCGTCTCGACCTGGCCCGGTTGGCGTCCATCGGCGTCACATTGATCGGGACCGCAATGCTCAAGACGTCCAAGTGAGCGCCGTTCCGGGATCGACCGAGTCGGGGGACGCCGGTTCTTGATGCTCTGCGGTTGGTGAGCAGGAGTGTCATGTGCGTCTCCCACCCATAGCGGTCGATCCCCATCCAGAGCTGGGTGCGACACTCTAGCCTTTCTTACCCCGCAATAGGCTGTCTGCCAGAGCCTTCCACATAGTCTCGGCAATCAGTTCTTCGCTCCATCCGCAATCGATCTTTAGCAGTCCCCAGACCTGAACGCTCGTCTGCGCCCAGAAGAACTGGCTCGCATGCTCTGGCGTCCAATGGTCCTGCAAATCTCGATCCTGATGCAGGCTATGCATCAGATTGAGCAGCCATTCCTGAAGGTCGTCCATGCGATCAGCCCAAGCAACCGCAGCTTCGGTGTCGGTTTCGCGCAGCCTTGCAAGGTCCTTGGCGACCGGAAAAATCTTTGGAACGAAGGTCCACCAGGCCTGCAACGTCTTTGCCAGCCTTTCCTTTGGGTCTCGAGAGATAAGCGCCGCATCATCGGCAGGTATCCCAATCTGGGCACCTTCGTCTCTCTCTACTCGAACCCGGAATACGTTCACGCGTTCAGGCACCGAACCGCTGCGGTCGCGCGTCAGGCTGTTGTCGTCATGGAGCAGTGACAATTTGCCTGTCTCAGTCGAGGAGTCAGGGTCGTAGGCTGACGTGACCGGACTTACTTGCTTGCTGCAGGCGAAGCGAGAAGGCGGTTGATGGCGTGTCGGCATCCTTCAACTATGTCCAGCGCAGCATCGTTCGAAGATGTGGCCCGCGCCATAACGACGGCGCCGACCAAACTGGCAAACAGTCCGGCGGCTCGGCGGCGGGTATCCGGCGGCGACAGATCGAGCGCCGATTCAAGCAGGCCAATGATCCGCTCTGTCCCAGCAGACATAGCCTCTCTGACAACATCGGGCGAGGTTGCGGCTTCTGACGCCAAAGCGGCAATGGGGCATCCCTTGCCAGGGCCTGCGATATGCTCGTCCGACAAATACATCTCCACATAGGCCCGGACCCCTTTAGCGTGACCGTGCTCGGCAATGAGCCTTTCCAAGGTCCGTGCCCAAGCGCCGACCGAATGTTCGATGGCCGCGGCCGTCAGGTCGTCCTTAGAGCTGAAGTGCCGATAGAACCCTCCATGGGTCATGCCGGCAGCTTTGGTGACCTCGCCAACGCTCGTCGCCTCGATCCCTCGCTCACGATATAGCCGGGCGGCGGCACTTAGGATCCGTGCCCGGCTCTCGGCCTTGGCTTCTTTGGATACGCGGGGCATCGCGTCGTCTCCACTAATTTCCCTTGACTGTTTAGATGATATTTATCATCTATCATAAAGATGACAATCATCATCTAAAATTTCGCGAAACGGAGGCCTGAAGATGTTCATTGAGATCGCGACGTCGTTTGTTGGTTTTTCCATGAGTTTCCTGCCTGCCGCAGCGCTGGCTTTGCTTGCCGTCGGTGCCGTCAGGAGCAAGCTCCCACCGGTTCGAGCGGCCTGGGCGATTGGCAGCGTAGGGGTCCTGCTCGGTGCATGGGCAACAGGCATGGTGCCGCTCGCTAGATCCGGCATGCTGATGCCGCCGGCGACATTCATTGACCCGCCCTACATCTTGATACCGCTCATCGGCGGTGCTGTGTTTCTTTGGAGTCTGGGCCGGTTTACCTCCACCGGCCGGACGATCCTCGGAGGGCTCGATCAACGACATCTGATCGGCTTTCAAGTGTTCCGCGTCATGGGTGCGCTCCTCTTATTGGGCTGGCTTATGGGTGACATCCCCTGGCAGTTCGCTTTGCCCGCCGGGATCGGCGACATCTGGGCCGGGATCGCCGCCATGCAGGCGTTGAACGCACTACACCGGGGCGCTCCCGATGCGCAGGCGCTTGTCATGCGGGCCAATGTTATTGGCCTGCTGGATTTCGCAGTGGCAATCAGCACCGGCTTGATGACGTCGGAAGGGTTCCTGCACCTGATGGCCCTTGATGCGCCCAACATCATCAATCTTTACCCGCTGGCGCTGTTTCCATCCTTCTTTGTGCCGCTCTTTATCGCCTTTCACCTGTTCTCGATTGAGGCCCTGAACCAAGAAAAGCGTCCCGACGGTTCAAACGTATTACTTTCGCGCTCAGAATAGGTGAGGCGCATATCCGTTTGGCTGGGTTGGGTCGCCTACGGATTGACCAACCCAGTCTCAGCGGTGCACTGGACCGGCTTCCATTAGGTCGTCGAGTTGCAGAGTTGGGGCCTGGCAGGCCTTTGGGTGAGGAGCTTGTCGCCCCTGAGTTGGCCGCTTTGTCGCGAACGGACTCTCCTGCGGCGCTGCAACGACAGAAGATGTCACGGAAACATCCGAATTTATTTGCGGCATAGGTTGGTCCCAGATGGCGAAAAGGTGGGCGATGTTTCACGTGTTGTCCGGGGTCTGGGCCCTGCTGGTCGGCATCCTGCTGATCATGTTGGGCAATGGCATGCATTTCACCCTTATCGGCCTGCGAGGCGGTATCGAGGGGTTTTCGGCCATCGAACTGGCCATCGTCACCTCGGGCTATTTCATGGGTTTCCTGTCCGGCGCGCGGTTGACCCCGGTCATGATCCGGCGTGTCGGACACGTGCGGGTGTTTGCGGCGCTGGGCAGTTTCATGTCGGCGGGGCTTATCTCTTTCCCGCTCGTGGCCGACCCCTGGGTCTGGACGGTGCTGCGGGTGCTCGTAGGCTTCTGCATGTCGGGCGTCTACGTGACGGCCGAGAGCTGGTTGAACAACGCGGCCACCAACGAGACCCGCGGGAAAGTCCTTTCCGCCTATATGATCGCACAGACCCTGGGCATCATCGGGGCGCAAGGCCTGCTGGCTCTGGGCGATGCGGGGACCTCGGTTCTTTTCATCTGTGCCTCAATCCTCGTGTCGGTTTCCTTCGCACCGATCCTGCTTTCAGCGACCCCGGTGCCGGCGGCGGAGGCCGCCCGTCCGATGCCTTTGCGTGAGCTGTTTCTGAGTTCTCCGCTTGGCACCGTCGGGATCTTTCTGCTGGGCAACGTCTATGCGACCCAGTCGGGCATGGGGGCGGTCTTCGGAACCCAGATCGGTCTGACGGCGCCGCAGATCGCGCTGTTCGTCGCGATGCTGTTCGCGGGTGCGTTGGTTCTGCAATACCCGATAGGGTGGCTTTCAGATCGGATGGATCGGCGCAAGCTGATCTTCGGGGCGGCGTCTCTCGGGGCGGCGTCCTGCGCGCTCGGTTGGATCACAGGCGACAACCTGTGGCCGCTGATGGCGGCGTCTTTCCTCGCCGGTGGTGTGACGACACCGCTCTACGCGCTTTTTCTGGCCTACACCAACGACTCCCTTTCGGCGGAGGACATGCCGGCGGCGTCCGGGGGGCTCGTTTTCACCTTCGGACTAGGGGCGATCGCCGGTCCTCTATTGACCGGCTGGGTGATGCAGGGGCTCGGTCCGTTCGGCTTCTGGCTGGTGCTCGGCGGGACCTTTGGCGCCATCGCGGTGTATGCGCTCTACCGTATGACGCAACGCGCACCGGTCCCGGTCGCGGAGACCGAGAGCTATCTCGGTGTTCTGCCCACCGCGTCCCCCGTCGCAGTGGAGGCGGCCGGCGCCTGGGCTGCCGAGAAGGCCGAAGCCGACCGTGAGGCGGACACGCAGTCCTGACTGCCGGTGGCAGGCGGGAATGTGAAGTGGTCGCGCCCTAAGCTCGGCCATAGGCCCCGAGCCAGTTTCCGCATTCCCGCAAATCGGTCACAGACGGAGCTCGAGCTAAGCGCTCCGGCGCATTCAACCGGCCCTCTAGCCTGTGCCGTCTTCGGGGTGCTGAAACACGAGACGGAGCTGTTTTTCCGCTTCGATGATGGCGAAGAAAGCGACCCCGACCGCGACGATCAGAGCGCCGTCGGTGAAGGGGACCGCCGCGGTGCCGAAGATGTGCTGAAGTACGGGGACGTATGTCACCGCGAACTGTGCGGCAGTCACCGCCCCAACGGTAGCCCAGACCACGCGGGTTCCGCGCACCGCTTTCCACGTCAGCGACGTGCCGTAGATGTTTCGGATGAAGAACAGGTGGAAGATCTCCAGCACGACCAGGGTGTTCACGGCCATCGTGCGGGCGAGCTCCGGTGTGTAGCCCTTGCCTATCCCGTAGCTGTAGATACCGAACACGGCGAACACAAACAGAGCGGAGACGAGCACCACATGCCAGACGAGCGCGCCGGTCAGTATCGGCGCATTCCGAGGCCGCGGCTGTCGGTTCATGGTGTTCTGCTCGGTTGGCTCGAAGGCCAGGGCCAGACCCAGGGTGATGGCGGTAATGAGATTGATCCATAGAATCTGGACGGCGGTTACCGGCAGGGCCATGCCGAGAAACAGGGCGATGATGATGGTCAGGGACTCCCCGGCATTGGTCGGCAGGGTCCAGCTGATCACCTTCTTGATGTTGTCGTAGACGGTGCGGCCCTCGCGAACCGCAGCGGCGATCGAAGCGAAGTTGTCATCGGCGAGCACCAGCTCGGCGGCTTCCTTGGCGGCTTCACTTCCTTTCTGGCCCATGGCGATACCGGCATCGGCCCGCTTGAGCGCGGGTGCGTCGTTCACGCCGTCACCGGTCATGGCGACGGTCAGGCCGTGGGATTGCAGCGCCTTAACCAGGCGCAGTTTGTGTTCAGGGCTGGTGCGGGCGAAAATATCCGTCTCGACGACGAGTGCCGCGAGCTGCGCGTCGTCCATACCGTCGAGATCCGCACCGGTGAGCACCCGATTGGCGGATTTAAGGCCGATCTGCTGTGCGATGGCGCGGGCGGTGCCGGCATGATCGCCGGTTATCATCTTCACACGAATGCCAGCCTGATGACATTCGGCCACGGCTTCGATGGCCTCACTGCGCGGAGGGTCGATGAGTCCGACCAGACCGACAAGCGTCAGCCGGCCGTCCAGATCGGCGGCGTTCAGAACCGTGTGCTCCTGGGGAACCGGGCGTGCGGCCAGGGCAAGAACCCGTTGGCCCCGAGCGGCGATGGCTTCGATCTGCCGGTGCCAGTAGTCCGTGTCCAGCGGTTCGATGGAACCGGCAGTGCCGCGCTGGTCGGCGCACATCCGGAGGACGCGCTCCGGGGCGCCCTTCACATTGATGCCCGCGTGTCCGTCGTGGTCGTGGTGAAGGACAGCCATGTACCGGTGGCTGGCGTCGAACGGAATCTCGTCGGTACGTGTCCAGCCGGCGAACGTACCGCTAGCCTGACCCGTGATCTTGCCTGCCAGCGCTTGCAAGGCCCCTTCCATCGGATCGCCTTCGACGCGCCAGCCGGCGTCGTGGGGGTGAAGCATGGAATCATTGCACAAGGCGCAGGCGCGGGCGACGTCCAGAAGATCGCCGTCGCCTGTCGGATCGTGGGACGCATCGCCCAGCCGAATGGCTCCCTCAGGCGCATAACCATTGCCATCGACAGCAAATGTACGGGCGCCGGAGACCACCGTCGCCACCATCATCTCGTTTCGGGTCAGCGTGCCGGTCTTGTCGCTACAGATGACGGAGACGGACCCCAGGGTCTCGATCGCGGGCAGGCGGCGGACGATGGCGTTGCGCCGCGCCATCGCCTTTACACCGATGGCCAGAGTGATGGTGAGAACCGCCGGCAGGCCTTCGGGGATGGCTGCCACCGAGAGACCGACCACTGCCATAAACAGTTCGGCGAAGGACGCGTGCCCCACGAAATAGCCGTAGACGAGCAGGGCCCCGGCGATCAGCAGGATGAAAATGGTCAGCCAGCGGGCGAAGCCGTTCATCTGACGGACCAGCGGCGTGGTCAGCATCTCGACTTCGGACAGCATGCCGCTGATCCGGCCGATTTCGGTCGCGGGGCCGGTTGCAACCACCACCCCTCGGCCGGTCCCGCCGGTCACCAGCGTGCCGCTGTAGGCCAAGGATATCCGGTCGCCGAGCGCGGCATCTTGCGGCACCGGTTTCGTGGCCTTTTCCACCGGAACGGACTCACCCGTGAGAATGGCTTCTTCGATACGCAGGCCACTCACATCGAACAGACGCAGGTCGGCGGGCACCCTTTCTCCGGCTTCCAGCAGGACCACGTCGCCGGGCACCACGTCGGCACTGTCGATGCTGATCCGCCTGCCGTCCCGCAGAACCGGGGTATGCGGTGCGAGCATCTGCCGGATGGCATCCATGGCCTGCTCGGCGCGTCCTTCCTGAACGAAACCGATAATCGCGTTGGCGATGACCACGGCCAGGATGACACCGGTATCGATAAAGTGGCCGAGGCTCGCTGTGATCAGCGCCGAGCCGATCAGGACATAGATGAGAACATTATGAAAGTGAGCGAGGAATCTGAGGACCGGGCTCTTTCGGGGCGGTGCGGGCAGGCGGTTGGGGCCATGTTTCGCTAGACGCTCTCTTGCCGCATCCGCGTGAAGCCCGCTCTCTTGGGAGCCCATTGCGGCGAGGGCCTCCTGTGCGGGTCGGCTGTGCCATGACGGTGCGATTCGATTTTCGGTCGCATTCATTTTGCGCGTTTCCCCCAACCGTGTATCTGGGCGATCTCAGGATTACGGTCCGCAAGAATCTCTCGAACATGCTACAGGTGGAGTAGACGCGACAATATTACGATAGCAATGCGGGACGCTCGGCGCACACGGTCGTGAGGTCGTCCTGCCGATTTCTATCCCGTCTCTTTGCATGCGGGCTCACTCCAGGCTCACACAGCAGTGTCCCGTCAATCCGACCAGGTCCGCGTGAGCCAACAGACATTGCCGCCCACCATACAGCCACCTCCCCAGCGCCGAATCCGAAAATGCGATCTGGCCAAGACAAGCAGGATCGTCGAGGCGTCGACCCAAATGCGAAGCTGTCGCGAATTACGCCACGATAGCGTCTGGAACGAACGCGGAATTCGCGTCGTGATATTGCCCGCCGCGGAGACAGAAGGCGGGACGGCCTTGCCGGTTGATTGCGCCTGGCTGGCCGCTCGAGCGGCAAGGGTCAGGACCGATCAATACCGGGGCGGTCGGCTAGGCACAGGTGGCGCTGCGGCTTGCCATTGCCGAATGCGCCAGGATACTTACCCGGTCAAAAACGGGAGACTAAAATGAGCAAAGTGGGATTCATAGGCCTTGGTATCATGGGGACCCCGATGGCGGGGCATCTGATCGCGGCCGGACATGAGCTGTTCCTCCACTCCCGCAGCGGAGTTCCTGGGCCGTTGACCGATGCCGGCGGCGTCGCCTGCGCCAGCCCGAAAGAGGTCGCGGAGAAGGCCGATACGATCATTCTGATGGTCCCCGATACTCCGCATGTCGAAGCGGTTCTGTTCGACGAGAGCGGAGTGGCCGCTGGCATCTCCAAGGGAAAATGCGTGGTCGACATGAGCTCGATCTCGCCCCTGGCGACCAAGGAATTCGCTGAAAAGCTCGGCGAACTCGGATGCGACTATGTGGACGCGCCGGTATCCGGTGGTGAGGTCGGGGCCAAGGCCGGCAGCCTGACGATCATGTGCGGCGGCACTGAAGAGGCGTTCGCGCGTGTCCTGCCGCTTTTCGAGTTGATGGGAAAGAACATCACCCGGGTCGGCGGTGTCGGTGACGGACAGGTCTGCAAGGTCGCGAACCAGATCATCGTCGCGTTGAACATCGAAGCGGTCGGTGAGGCCCTTGTCTTTGCCTCCAAGGCCGGTGCCGATCCGGAGAAGGTGCGTCAGGCGCTGATGGGCGGCTTCGCCTCGTCCAAGGTCCTCGAAGTGCATGGCGAGCGGATGATCAAGCGCACCTTCGATCCGGGATTCCGGATCGAGCTGCACCAGAAAGATCTGGGTCTCGCCCTCTCCAATGCGCGGCAGATGGGGGTCTCCCTGCCGAACACCGCCACCGCCCAGGAGCTGTTCAACTCGTGCTCGGCCAACGGTGGCGCGGCCTGGGATCATTCCGGGATCGTTCGGGCCCTGGAATTGATGGCCAACCACGAGGTCGGCTAGGCGCGAGGACTGTCCGACGGGCCGTGCCTCATACGCCTGCGCCCGTCGGAGACAGTCGCTGTCGCCAGCGGTGAGAAGACGAGCCCCGAGCGTCTCGGCCTCGCCGATCAGCTTGCCCTTTTCAGCCTGGGTCCGGTGACCTGACCACCCGCCAGGTGTGGCAGCCAGATCGCCATGAATTGCCAAGCGAAGTGAACGTAAAGGCGTCGGCTGAATCTCGCGCCTGAAGCATCTCGCCTGGAATCGTCGTCCCGATCCCCGCCATAGGCGTCGTGGTGCGCGTCGCAAATCCGGTCTGACCAAGTTCTGAAACCGGGCGGGTCTCTCCAAGGCAGGTCGTGAAGAGCGGTTGAGGGCGGCCGCACATCGGCCAACACGCGGGCGGGAGCGCTCCTGGGGGGCGGAAGCCTGAAACGACGGCTGTCGCTTGTTGACTGGCGGCGACCGTGGTCTAAGTGCCGCTATCTTCGGTTGTTGTGTTTGAGGCATATCCTGCATGGAGCGAAAACTGTTGCCCGGCCAGGGGGCGGTTTTCCTGATCGTGCAGAAGGGAGGGAGCGGGAATATGGCGGGAATATATGGTGCCGACGATCGCTATGGCATCGATGACGCGACGGTTAATCCCTATTCCATGGTCGTTCAGATTCGAGTCGGGGACCCGCGTTTTGGATCTCTAGGCTCCGGCTTGATGATCAGCCCCAATCACGTTCTCACCGCCGCTCATGTCGCCAACACGACGGGAACGATCTACATCAATCCCGGCTTCGATGGCGGCGCGGCCCCTTACGGGACCATAAGCAGCGCATCAGTGACTGTTCATGACGCTTACCTAAATGCAAGTTTACGCCCCGGCGACACCGGTGGCAGCTTCGATATCGCGGTGGTGACGTTGTCGGAGAGTATCGGCGACACGACCGGTTTCATGAAACTTCAGATCAAAACCGAGGAGAGCATCCGAGGCCTGAACGTCTCCACTGCCGGTTACCCCGGTGCCCTCGGCGGCCTTGAGAACATGTATGGCGCCTCCGGTCGAGTGCTCCCGGACAGCAATCCCGAGGAATCCCGGAATAATTTCTACCTTGATGACACTCTGGATTTGTCTCCAGGACAGAGCGGGTCCGGTATATGGGAGATGGTAAACGGAGAGCCAGTTCTGGCCGGAATCGTTACCGGTGGCACGCCGACAGCGGGCACCGGCGTGATGATCACGCCGGAAGTGTACGCGTGGATCTCGGCCTGGACGGGAGGTGACGTCGTCCTCGCGAACGCGCGGAGTGCGGGGACCGGGTTGGACGACGCCATTGACGGCACGGTCGGCGGCGATCTGATCTCCGGCCTCAACGGGGACGACACGGTGTTCGGCGGCGGAGCCGCCGACGTGCTCTACGGCAATATCGGCGAAGACCTGCTGATCGGCGGCGCCGATGCCGACATCCTGTACGGCGGCCAGAACAGCGGTCCGACCGCGATCGGCGGCCGCTTCCGCTCCGGCACCGATACGCTGTTCGGCGGCGACGGCGGCGACATCCTTTACGGCAATTTTGGCGGTGACCGGCTCGAAGGCGACGCCGACGCCGACACACTGTTCGGCGGCCAGGACAACGACACCCTCTATGGCGGCGATGGCGCTGATATGCTGTTCGGCAATCTTGGCGACGACATGCTCTATGGGGGAGATCCAGCGAGATACAACTTCGATGCCGATACCATCAACGGCGGCGCGGGAGACGACACGGCATATTTCCACGCCACGCTCGCGATCAATACTTTGCGCGGCTCGCCAGATGATTTCCGTGCGTTTGACACTGGCGAGACCTTCATCGATATCGAGTTCATCCAGTTTCGCGACCAACTCGTCGCCACCTCCGACCTGTTCTAACGCGCGGCTTTGACGATTTAATCTTGATCATTGATTGTGCATAGATGAACGGGAACGCGTGGTTTTATTAAGTAACGGTTCGTTCAATAGGTTAACTGATCTCAATGGGGAGAGACGGTTTTCTTAAAGGGGTTTGGGCGTGATCTGCGGCATGTCGTGACGGGACATTGGGATTAGGCATTGAGGATCGGGCCGTCGAGGAATTCCATCAGGTCGCCGAAATATCCTCGGGATCGGGCAGGCTGGTCCGGGTCCGAGGTGATCGCCACGGCCAGATCCCGCTCCGGGTGCGCGGCAATCACCTGTCCGCCATATCCTCTCGCAATCAGGTAGCCGGTCTCGGACAGAAACCATCCATAGCCGTATCCCAGTCCGGACCAGGGCGAGACGGTGCGCGGCTGCGCCGAGGCCTCCACCCAGTCCCGCGAAACGACCTGTGTGCCCTCAAACATTCCCCGGTCGCGCATCAGCACCGCCACGCGCAGCATCGCTCGCGGCGTCAGTGCCATCTGGTTGCCGCCCATGTAGTAGCCCTGCGGATCGCGGGTCCAGGCGGGGAACTCAATCCCAAGGGGATCTCCCAGACGGGTGCGGGCCTGCCGCAGGAGGCTCTCGCCCGTCGCCACCGTGAGAGCGGCGCCGAGGATATGGCTCGACCCGGTGGAGTAGATCATCCGCCCGCCCGGCTCCCCCACCATCGGTCGGCTCAGGGCGTAGGCAACCCAGTTTTTGGAACGGACCCACGCGCCGTATTCCCGCCCAGAGGTGCTGCCGAGACCTGCGCGCATCGTCACCAGATCCTGCAGCGTAAGCTCCGAAAGCTCGGAATCGGCGTCATCGGGCAGGAGGTTTGGCGCCACCTGGGCCAGCCGAGCCTGAACAGTGGATATCTCGCCACGGTCGATCGCAATGCCGAGCAGCAGAGCGACGAGGCTCTTCGAGCACGATTTGATGTTCGCCGTCCGATCGAGGCCAGGGCCCCGAAACGCTTCGGCGAAGATCATGGTGTCGCCGCGCTGCACCAGAACCGCGTGCAGCCGCGAAGACGCGCGCGCATGCTCACCGATGGAGCGGCCGGGTGTCAGGGCGGTCGCTGTCCGTGGCGCGACGAAGGGGGCGGCGAGCACTGCTGTAGTGCCGGCAGCGAACTGGCGTCGGGTAAGCCTCATCTGCATGTCCGTCTCGTTGGGGCGTTCTGCGGAGCCGATGGTCTTCAGGAAATATGTAGCTGCACCCACGAATTGCCACGCGAGGCCGCGCCCTCGATAAGACCTATCGGAGCGGACGCGGCCGGTCCATCTCCCGCCGCCACGTCCAGCACCCAGTCGCCGCCGTGTGCCGCGTCCCCGGGAGGTTCCAACCGACGAGGAACCGGCGTCAGCCGCCTCAGAGCGGTGGACCACCGGGTCGGCAGCTCCATTCAGGACAGGAATCTGAGCCGCCTCAGGCAGGAGACTGTGTTTGGTTGTTAGGGTTGAACCGCCGGTTGAGAGCCGAAGGAAATCGATTTAGAGCAATGGATAGTGTCCCAACCCGTGGTGTATGAGGCGGTCTGACGCCTGTCTCCGGCGGTTTTCGTCGCCGTGTTATTCCGCTGCCAGTGACAACGGTTCGATGTCTTCAGGCTTGCACAGCTCCGTGACGGTTTCCAGTGTCA
>JANSYC010000051.1 GCA_024742605.1 Alphaproteobacteria bacterium
CCCGCCGCGCCACCGTCGCCGACAGGGCAAACAGCAGGCCGGAGCCGAGGCCGAGCCAGTCTCCCGCGCCGTCCGGCGAGGGAATGCCGTCTCCACCCAACAGGATCGCAGCCCCGATCAGCCCGATCGGAAGCGCGACCAGACGCCGCGCACCGACCGCCTCTCCCAGCACCCACCATCCCAAGACGGTCCCCCATACCGGAGCGAGATAGAACAGAAGCGTGACCCGCACCACCTCGCCCTCCAGCAGGGCGAGGTTCCAGCTGAGGATGGTGGCGCCGAACAGCAGTGCCGCTGCCGGAAGCCACACGCCCGCCCTCCGGACTGACCGCCGGCGCCGCCACAGCAAGGGGGCGCAGCCGATTGCCGCAGCCGCATAGAGCCAGAAGTTCACGGACATCGGGTCGAGCCCGTGCCCCTCCACCAGACGCAACGGCCACCACCACAAGCCCCAAAACACCGAGGCGACCGCAACCACGAGGGCAACGGGGGCGAAGACCATGCCGGATTTGTAGGGGTCATCGGTCATGGCGCGGACTTACCGCATCGGCGGCGGCTTGTCGAAGGATAGGAACGTTCCCCAAGACCTTGTATACGATCGCCGCATTCGGCCATACTCACCGCCGAACGAAGCGCCGGGATCAACCCGGCCCTAGGGAGAGAAACCGCTTCGGCCCAAACGGCCGGAGACGCATCAAGGAGGATATTCATGTCACTCATGAGCACGCGCTTTGCAGGCGCGGTTGCGGGCCTGACCGCTTTTGCCCTTGCCGGCGCCGCCTCGGCCGAGGTCGATCTGCCGAACAACCTCGCCTGGACCGCCTACGACACCGGCTCGTCCGGCCATGCCCAGTCGGTGGCGATCGGCAAGGCGTTCAAGGAAAAATACGGGGTTAACCTGCGCGTTCTTCCGGGTAAGAACGACGTCTCCCGTCTTCGGCCGCTGCAGCAGAAAAGGGTCGACGCGGTCGCCAACGGCGTCGGAACCTATTTCTCGCAGGAAGGCGTATTCGATTTCTCCAGCGCCGATTGGGGCCCGCAGGAAGTGCGGGTGATCATGTCCTCGACCGGCAGTGCCGGCCTGATGGTGGGCGTGGTGAACGATGTCGAGGTCACCAACTATGCCGACCTCAAGGGCAAGCGGGTTGCGTGGGTCAAGAGCGCCTCGGCGCTGAACCACAACGTCACCGCCTTCCTGGCGTTTGCGGATCTGACCTGGGACGATGTCGAGAAGGTCGAGTTCGCGGGCTTCGGCGCCTCCTGGGAGGGCATGACCAACGACCAGGTCGATGCCGCCTTCGCGATCACCGTCTCCGGTGCGACCAAGGCGGTCGCCTCCAGCCCGCGCGGGCTGATCTGGCCGCCGCTGCCCCATGACGACACCGCCGGCTGGGATCGCCTCAGGGCCGTCGCTCCGTACTTCAACAAGCAGAACGTCGGCGCCGGCACCAATGTCTCCAAGGATGCTCCGATCCAGGGCGCGGTCTATCCCTACCCGATCCTGACCATGCGGGCCGATGCAGAAGACACGCTGGCCTATAATATGACCAAGGCGATGATCGAGTCCTTCGACAACTACAAGGACGGCGCGCCGGGTGCGGGCGGTTGGGCTCTGGCCAACCAGTCCTTCGAATGGGCGGTGCCATATCACAATGGGGCCATTGCCTACTTCAAGGAAATTGGCGTCTGGACCGACGCCATGCAGGCGCACAACGACAGCCTGGTGGAGCGTCAGAGCGTTCTGAAGACAGCCTGGGAAGCCTACACGGCAGTCGCACCGTCCGATGACGATGCATTCAAGACCGGCTGGATGGCGGCCCGTGCCGTGGCTCTGACCGCAGCCGGCATGCCGGTGGTCTTCTGAGATAGCGCCAGACACAATCCGAAACCCTTGAAAAGGAGGCTTGGCCATGGCCGAGCCCGTCGAGGGGGCAGATAACGCGGTGGGGGAAATTTCCCGCCACCGCGTTTTGCCACCCTATTTGCATCATCTGGTCACCGGCATGGCAGCCCTCGCGGTGCTGCTGTCGATCTATCAGATCTTCAATCTTGGCCGTTACATTGGCTATGTCGTCCTCGACCTGGCCTATTTGGATCTCTTGGTGGCGTTGCTGCTGCCGATCGTCTTCCTGATTTTCCCTATGCGGGCCGCCGACAGGGACCGCACCCGCCCCCCCGTGTACGATCTGGCACTGGCGGCGCTTTCCTTCGCCCTGGGGTGTTACTTCGCCTGGTTCGCCACCGACGCGGTCGAGCAGGGATGGGAGTATTTTGCCCCTGCCCAGGCGCAATATGCATCCTGGATCCTCTGGGCCGTCCTGCTGGAGGCGGTCCGCCGCGCCGGCGGCATGGCCCTGACGATCATCGTACTGGTGTTCTCGGTCTATCCGACTTTCGCCGAATCGATGCCCAGCTTCCTCTCCGGCGCGCAGCAGAACTTCGCGGAAGCGGGGCAGTATTACGGCTTCTCCTCGGAGGCGATCTTCGGGATTCCGATGCGGGCTTTCGGGAAACTGGTGATCGGCTTCGTGATCTTCGGGATCGCCTTGCAGCATACCGGCGCCGGACGCTTCTTCATCGATTTCGCCTTCGCTCTGCTCGGCAATGTGCGGGGCGGCGGGGCCAAGGTGGCGATCTTCTCCTCGGGCCTGCTGGGCTCGATGAGCGGGTCGGTCATCACCAATGTTCTGACCACCGGCCGGCTGACCATTCCCGCCATGCGCCGAACCGGGTTCGGCCGCGAGACGGCGGGGGCGGTGGAAGCCTGCGCCTCGACCGGAGGCGTGCTGATGCCGCCGGTCATGGGGGCGACCGCCTTCGTGATGGCGACCTTCCTCGAGGTGCAATATGTCGAGGTCGCGGTGGCGGCGATCATCCCGTCTGTCCTCTATTATCTCGGCCTTTTCCTGCAGATCGACGCCTATGCCGCCCGCAAGGGCCTGAAGGGCCTGCCGGTCGAGGAACTGCCAAAGGTCGGAGCCGTGCTGAAGGCCGGCTGGCACTACATGTTCGCGATCGTTCTGCTGGTCTATCTGCTTCTGTATCTGAAGCAGGAGGCGCTGGCCCCCTACTACGCCACCGCCGTGCTGCTGATCACCAACCAGATCTTCGGTAAGCGGTTGGGCTGGCGGGATGTGGAGGATTTCTTCCACGAGACCGGTAAGATCCTGGCCGAACTGGTGGCGATCCTCGCCGCTATCGGGCTGATCATCGGCGCCCTGTCGGTGACCGGTCTGGTCGGATCGCTCGCAACCGATCTGATTCTGCTGGCGGGCGGCAAAGTCTACATCCTGCTGCTGATGGGTGCGGCGACCAGCTTCATCCTCGGCATGGGGATGACGGTTACGGCGGCCTATGTGTTCCTGGCCATCGTTCTGGCCCCGTCGCTGACCCAGTCTGGGCTGAACCCGATGGCGGTGCACATGTTCATCCTGTACTGGGGCATGCTGTCCTACATCACGCCGCCGGTGGCCCTGGGGGCGTTCGCCGCCGCCACGGTGGCGGGCGCCTCGCCGATGAAGACCGGGTTCGCGGCCATGCGGCTCGGCTCGATCATCTACTTCATTCCGTTCTTCTTCGTGCTGGAACCGGCCCTGATCCTGGAGGGGGAACCCGTTCAGATCCTGGTGATTCTGGCCAGCGCCCTGGTCGGGGTCCTGCTGATCGCGGCGGCGACCCAAGGCTATCTGCTTGGCTTCGGCACATTCGGACTCTCTGCGGTCGACCGGATTGCGCGGACGCTGCTGTTCTTCGGCGGGGTGATGTTCGCCTTCCCGGGCAGCGACGATATCGGAATCGGGCACTGGGAAGCGGTCATCATTGGTTTGGTGTTGGCCACGATCGGTCTGGTGGTTGCCAAGCTGGGCCGGAAAGTGATCCCCGAAGCGACCTGAGCGCCACCGGTCCAACAACGAAAAAGGGCGCCCCGATCAAGGGCGCCCTTTCTTTTGCGATCTCGAGGACCGCTATTTCGTCATGATCGCCCGCTCGCTCTGCAGGCCCTTCACGATGGCGTAGCAGGCGCCCAGAAGCACGATTGTGAACGGCAGGCCGGTCGACACCGCCATTGCCTGCAGCGCGCCAAGACCACCGCCGAGCAACAGGGTGATCGCCACCAGCCCCTCGAAGATGCACCAGAACACCCGCTGGGGGGTCGGTGCATTGGTCTTGCCTCCGGCCGTGATCGTATCGATCACCAACGAGCCGCTGTCCGACGAGGTCACGAAGAAGACGATCACCAGAACAATACCGACAAAAGAGGTGATACCGGCCAGCGGCAGCTGGTCCAGCATGGCGAACAGCTTGAGTTCGAGGCTCGCGTCCACCACGCCCTGGAACCCGGTCTGCACGATCTGCTGGATCGCAGTACCACCGAATACGGTCATCCACAGAACGCAGACCAGCGACGGAATCAGCAGCACGCAGATGATGAACTCACGCACCGTGCGCCCACGGCTCACGCGCGCAATGAACATGCCGACGAAGGGTGACCAGGAAATCCACCAGGCCCAGTAGAACGCGGTCCAGCCCTGACTGAAGTTCGCATCGGACCGTCCGACCGGGTTCGACAGCGGTATCAGGTATTCAGCATAGGCCAGAAGATTTTCAAAGAAGCCGGTGAGGATTGCCACGGTCGGGCCGACCACGATCACGAAAATCAGCAGCAATGCCGCCAACCCCATATTGATCTCACTCAACCGCTTCACGCCGGCGTCGAGCCCCGCCATGACCGACAGCAGGGCCACCCCCGTGATGCCGATGATCAGCAGCACCTTGGACAAGTCCGTCGCCGGCAGTCCGAACAGGTAGTTCAGGCCGGCATTCGCCTGCTCAGCGCCGAAGCCGAGAGAGGTCGCAAGACCGAACAGGGTGGCGAACACCGCCAGGATGTCGATGATATGGCCGGTCCACCCCCAGACGGCATCGCCGAAGATCGGATAGAAGATCGACCGCATGGTAAGTGGAAGGCCCTTGTTGTAGCTGAACAGTGCCAGCGCCAGGGCGACGATCGCGTAGATCGCCCAGGGGTGCAGACCCCAATGGAAAATGGTCGCGGCCATGCCGAGCCGGATGGACGCCTCCGCGTCACCGGCGGCCCCGCCGAGCGGCGCCCAACTGTCCGGTCCTCCGGCACCCTCGGCGAAAGAGGACGCATAGTGACTGATCGGCTCCGAAACGCCGTAGAACATCAGTCCGATGCCCATACCGGCGGCGAACAACATCGCGAACCAGCCTGTATAGGAATAGTCCGGCGTGGCATTCTCGCCGCCCAGTCGGACCTTCCCGAGCGGGGTCACGATAAGAAACAGACACAAGACGACGAAGACATTGGCGGACCCGAGGAAGAACCACGCCAGATTGCCTGTGAGCGCGTTCCGCAAGGCGTTGAACCACGCCTCCGTCTCGTTCTGAAGGGCAAGGGTCAGAACCACGAAGGCCACGATCGACAGCCCGGAAACCAGAAAGACCGGGTTGTGAATGTCGAGCCCGAACGGCCCGACGGAACCTTTGATATTGTCCTGACCGATTTGATACTCGGTTTGGATCACATCCGCAGCCCCCTCCGGCTGAGGCAGATCGTCCGTTGTTGTCATTGTACTTCCCTTCTTCAATATCCGTGAGGCCGCCGCCGCGACAGCGCCTCTTCAATCCGGTCGGTGCCCCGATCACCGGATCACAAACACCGAAACCTTTGACTCCGACGCCACGGTTCCCGCGTTCGACGCGAAGAAATGATCCGCAAGGCCCGGCACATGCGACGCCATAACCACGGCGTCGGCCTCGGCGTCGCTGATCGCATCCAGCAATATCTTGTCCAGATCAACCGGCAGGTCATGTGCCGCACGGGCAAGGGTGGTGACCTCAATGCCATGCTTGGCTGCCTGGTCCCGGCCAAATGCAGCGAGCTTCTGGGCGTATTCCTCCGGCGTGTGACCGAGCGCGCTCGGCTGAACGGTGGTGACGCCTATGTAACAAACCTTGGCGTTATAGTGGTTCGCAAGATCTGCGGCGGTGGACAAGGCCTTTTCCAAACGATCGACATGCTCAAGGTCCACCGGAACGGCGATGTTCCGATACATAACAAACTCCTATGATCCATTTTCGGGCGATACGCGCGACCTTGTTGATCGATTTTTATTTATTGGCGCGCAGTGCCTTGACACTAAACCTAGCAGTCCGTTTGATAAAACGAAACCCGCACTGTTCGAATTTTTTTAAATACAACGCACGATCCTTCTGGCGAACCTGCGCAAGCGCCTGCCCGACCACAGAATCATTCAAAAACCTGCATATTATTCAGAAACTTACAACACCGGTATGAGACGGTCTGTTCCCTCGACGCGACAGCCCGGTTGACGGGCTCACCGAATGGGGAATCCCAGCGCCTTGACGATCTCCGAGAGTCTGTCGCGACCGTTCATCGCCGAAAGTGTCGCCATGCGTTTGATCACACGTTGGGTCCAACTGTCCTGGGCCATTTCGTTCCTGCGGGAGAAGGCGCCCATTTCAGCATCATAGGCCGCGCGCAAGGTGCTCTCGTTCGACACTCCGTAAGTCTCACGATACAGCACGACCGATTGCGGCAGACGCGGCTTCACCTCGTTCGCTGCCTTGGGGTCGGCATAGCCGACGCACAGACCGAACACTCCCATGGTCCCGGCGGGTAGGCCCAACAGCTCGGCGACCTGGACTGGATCGTTCCGCATTGCCCCGATATAGACCGTGGACAGGCCCAGAGATTCCGCCGCGACCGTCGCATTCTGAGCCGCCAAAGCAGCATCGATCGCCGCCACCAGGAAAGTCTCCAGATACGGCAGGGAAGCGAGTTCAACCCCTTCCTCGGCGCCGAGCCGTTCATTGCGGGACAGATCAGCCAGCCAGACCAGGAACAGTGGGCATTGCTCGATATGTTTCTGGTTGCCGGCGATCTTCGCAAACGCGGCTTTCTTCGCCGGATCGGTCACCGCGATCACCGACCATGTCTGAAGATTCGAGCTGGTGGCTGCGGATTGTGCCGCGGCCACAAGGGTCTCCAGCGTCCCCTCGGGCACGGGGTCCGGCCGGTATCCGCGCACTGAACGATGGGACATCAACAGATCGATATGGTCATTCCACGGGCCCGCCGGCGGAATTTGCGAAGCCCCGTACCGAAGCGCGAGGGCGTTGGACTTGGTCAGGTCGGCTGCGACGGCAAGGGTCATAGAATCAATCCTGTTCGAACGGTTTGGACGTCAGGCGATCACATCTAGCCTGTCTGCCGAGCGGGAAAAGCCGTGCTGCGGGAAAGAGAGAAGTTCAGTCGGCCGAAAGCCTGTGTTTCAGGATTTTTCCCGCCGGTGTCGACGGCAACGTATCCCGCAGGATCCAATGGCTCGGACGCTTGTAGGGCGAGAGCGTTGTGGTCACGAAGGCTGCCAGATCCTCGACGGCGGGCGTACGTCCTCGGACGGGTTGAACGAAGGCCAGAATATCCTCGTTTCCGCCGGCCGTCGGACGGCCCACAACACCGCAGAGGGCGACATCCGGATGCCGCAGGATCGCCGCCTCGACTTCCGGAGGGTACACGTTGAATCCCGAACGGATGATCAATTCCTTCTTGCGGCCGACCACGTACAGCAAACGCGCGCCGTCGTCGGGGTCGACACGGAAAAGCCCAATATCTCCGGTCTTGAACCATCGCTGACCGTCCAGCACGCATATGGCGGCGGCGGTCTCGTCCTCGGCTCGATAATACCCCTTCATGACAAGCCGTCCGGAGACCCAGATTTCTCCGACCTGACCCAGTGACAGTTCCGCGCCGAGGTCGTCAACGATACGGACCGAGACGTCCCGCAGGATCTCTCCGACCGAGTTGTCGGCGCGCGGACGGGCGATTTCGGTGACCGTGACGGTAGGCGAGGTTTCGGTCAGGCCGTATCCATTGTGCAACGGTAGCCCGAATGCCGCCTCGACCCGCTCCTTCAGTCCCAGATCCAACGGGGCGCCGCCCGACGACAGGTACCGTACCCGTCCCGGATTCAGCGCGGAGCCACGAAGTGTGGTGTGCTCCAAGATGCGGGCATACATCTGAGGGACCCCATTGAAGATCGTCAGGTCGCCGGACTCGATCGACGCGACCGCGTCTTCGGCGGCGAATTTCGCCTTCAGATCGACCCATGCACCGCCGTACATGTTGCCCAGAAACACCGATGCCAGACCGAAGACGTGGCTGAATGGCAACACGCCGAAAATGAAATCCCCCGGCGCCGCCAGACGGGACTGGCAGGACCGACCCGCCACGAACAGCAGATTGTCGTGGGTCAGCATCACCCCTTTCGGCTGGCCGGTCGTGCCGGAGGTGTAGATCATCGCGGCCACCCGTTCGCCAGGCGTCAGATCACTCTCGTCCACAGGAGCCGGCGCGTCCGGAAACCGCGCCACAGAGGCGCCCAGATCCGCCAATTCCGGCAGCGGATGGGCGCCGTGACGCGTGCCATGCGCTTCTGCATCGGTCGAGCACGCGGAAGTATAGATTCCAACGCGCGGGCCGGCATGGTCGCGTATCCCATCGATCTCGTGCGCCGACAGGCGGGCATTTACCGGAACCGCCCAGGCGCCAAGCCGGGCCGACCCTAGAATCGCAACAGCCATGGCAAGCGAATTCTCGCCCACGATCAGCACCCGATCGCCCGGCTGCACCCCCGTATCCCGCAGAGTTCCCGCGGCTGCCTTAACGCGCGCATCGAGATCGGCGTAGCTGAGGACCCGATCCCCCTCGCTAAGTGCCGGGGCGGCACCTCGATGCTCGGCCCACCAGGCAATCGGCTCCCAGATCCTTTCGAACGCGTCCAGATGCGGCCCCGTCGTCACCGGTGTCTCCTGATCCGAAAGCTCGTGCTGCGCCACATTCTGCTCCTTCGGTCCTTCGTTCGGCGCGGCTTCGTCGCGGGCGCTGGGCCTCACGGTAGCGAAACACCAAGTCGAGGACCAGACGGCCGGCCTATCGCCGCAACACGGCCAAATCGCAGAAGGAAGAATGCTTGGTCACGATGTTTTCGTCCACACGTTCCAGGATCTCTGCCTGGGCGGTCTGGAAGCCCTGACGCTGAACGTAGCGGACCAGTTCCACGATGTAATCCGTATCCGCTTCCGTCTCCCCCTCGGCAAACAGAGCCCGGGCCAGGGTCGCGCCGAACTCCGTCAGCCGGTAGCAGGGCAAACTGAGGGTTCGGGTCGGATCGTCGTGGGTGATCCGCAAGGCGGTATCGGCGTACAGCAGATTGGTCGAGAATTTCGAGGTGATCTGACTCTGAAAGGCGCGGCTGAGGTCCTTGCTGGTGCGGATCAGTCCGTACTCTTCCAGCAACAGGATCTGGTCCGCGGACACATCCTTGGTGTCGAAGAACTCCTGACCCAGGCGGACCACGAAGTTATTGATCGTGAACGCCGCGAACCGACGAAACAGTTGCAGCCCCTCGCGCGACAGGCCGGGCAGTCTCAGGATCGCGATCGGCGGGACAGCGCCTGCCCGCTTGACCTCCATGACCAGCAGTCGCGCCCAGAGCCGAGCGAAGGCCGGGTCCGAGATATCGGACGCCGCCTCGCAGAACCGGGCCATCCAGTCCGGGTCCGGCGCGCCCTCGTCGACGGTTTCCGAGAGCTGACTCAACGCCCGCTGCAGGATGCCCTCCAGATTGATCTGACGACGTAACTGAAGGTGATCGACCCGCTCGGCCATGCGTTCGGCCAGGGTACGGTCCCCATCCCCGACGGGCCGCTCATGATGCAGACCGCGCAGCCAGTCGCGCTGCACGCCGCCGAGCGCCGAGATCACCATTTCATTGAGCCGGGCCAGAGCCGGAGAGGCTTTGCCCATCATCGGCTTCGGCAGGCCCAGTCTGGCAGTCGGTGCATTCAGACGCTTTACTGTGATCGGGTCCAGGTCGTCGCCATCACGACCGAAATCTTCTCCAAAACCGGACATCATCCCCTCCCGATCACCCAGACAAGATGCCAATTTTCTAATCCTAGCATACTCCCGGGTTCCGTTAATCTGAAGCGCAACCGAGCCGGTTTGCGGGACGCAATGATTGTGCGACGCTCTGAGACCCTCGCAACGTAGTCAGGTGGACCCAATGACGACCAAAGCCTCTCCGATACGAGCCCTTCTTGACGCCGGAGCAGACGACGACCGCGCCGTGACGGCGCCCGGACGACCCGACATGACCTTCGGCCAATTGCGCGCCCTGGCAGACCGGACCCGTCGGCAATTGGCGGCGAAGGGCATTGGGCCGGGCGATCGTGTGGCGATCGTCCTGCCGAATGGCCCGGAGATGGCCTCCAGCTTTCTGGCGGTCGCAAGCGGTCTCTCGGCCGCACCGCTGAACCCGGCCTACAAGCAGGCCGAGTACGCGTTCTACCTGGAGGACCTGGCCCCCAAACTGGTGCTCGTGGACGCCGGGAGCGACAATCCGGTACGGGCGGCGGCAGCCGATCTCGGAATTGAGGTAGCCGAGATCCAGGTCGCGGAGGGCGACCCGGCCGGACAGTTCACCCTCTGGGACGACGAGGCCGACGCCACCGTACCCGGACCCGACGACGAGGCGCTGGTCCTGCACACCTCCGGGACCACGTCACGCCCCAAGGTGGTGCCACTGACCCAGAGCAATCTGGTGGCGTCGGCGAGACACATCTCCGGAACCCTGTCGCTCGGTCCGCATGACCACTGCCTCAACATCATGCCACTGTTCCACATTCACGGTCTGATCGCGGTGGTAATCAGTTCTGCGGCGGCCGGCGCATCGGTCTGCTGCACGCCGGGGTTCAACGCCCTGAAGTTCTTCGACTGGGCGGTCGAGCAGCAGCCGAGCTGGTATACCGGCGTGCCGACCATGCACCAGACCATTCTCCTGCGGGCGAAACGGAATGCCGACGTGCTGGATAAGCTCGCCTTCCGTTTCATCCGCTCTTCATCCGCGTCACTGCCGCCAGCGGTTTTCGAAGAACTGCACAAGACCTTCGGCTGTCCGGTGATCGAGGCCTATGGCATGACCGAGGCAACCCACCAGATGGCCTCCAACCCGCTGCCCCCCGGCAGGCAGAAACCAGGTTTCGTCGGCCTGGCGGCCGGCCCGGAGATCGCGATCCTGGATCAGGCCGGCACCGCCCAGCCGGCGGAGACCGAGGGCGAGGTCTGCATCAAAGGCCCGAACGTGACGCCGGGCTATGCAAACAATCACAAAGCCAATGCCGAGAGCTTCACCAACGGCTGGTTCCGCACCGGCGACCAGGGCTTCCTGGATCCCGACGGCTACCTGAAGATCACCGGCCGCATCAAGGAGATCATCAACCGCGGTGGCGAAAAGGTCGCTCCGCTCGAGGTCGACGACACCCTTATGGAGCACCCCGCCGTGCAGCAGGTCGTCACCTTCGGAGTGCCGCACAAGATGCTGGGCGAAGAGGTCGGCGCCGCCGTGGTTCTGGCCGAGGGTGCGGCCGTCTCCGACAAGGAGCTGCAGGCGTTCGCAGGCCAGACGCTTGCCCCCTTCAAGGTGCCGAAGGTCATCGTGTTCCTGGAGGAGATCCCGAAAGGTGCCACCGGCAAGATGCAGCGGATCGGACTGGCTGAGAAATTGGGCCTCGGAGACCCGTCATGACCAGGATCTGTGTGTTCGGCGCGGGTGCGATCGGCGGCTATTTGGCGGCGGCCCTGGATCAGGCCGGAGCAGACGTGTCGGTGGTTGCCCGCGGCCCGCACCTGGCGGCGATGCAGGCGAACGGTCTGACCCTGCGGATGGCCGGCGCCGAGACCAATCACAGGATCCGTGCAACCGACAACCCTGCGGACCTTGGCCCGCAGGACTATGTGATCACGGCACTGAAGGCACATTCCGTACCGCCGATCGTCGACAGCTTCGCGCCGCTTCTCGGCCCCGGAACGGCGATCGTGCCCGCGGTCAACGGCATTCCGTGGTGGTACTTCCACGGAGCAGACACCGGAACCGAGCTTGACGGCACCTGGCTGGAGACGGTCGATCCGGGCGGCGCGCAGTGGAAGGCGTTCGGTCCGGAGCGTGCGATCGGCTGCGTGGTCTACCCGGCCTGCGACGTGCCGGAACCGGGCATCGTGCAGCACAAATCCGGCAACCGTTTCACCCTGGGCGAGCCCGACGGCTCGGCGAGCGAACGGGTCGAGGTTCTGTCCAAGCTGATGATCGCCGGTGGGCTCAAGGCACCGCGCAAGACGACATTGCGGGACGAGCTGTGGAACAAGCTTTGGGGAAACAGCTCGTTCAATCCGGTCTCGGCGCTGACCGGTGCGAGCCTGGACCTGATCGGCGCCGACACCGCCTGCCGGTCGGTCGTGCGCGATATCATGATCGAGGGCCGGGCCGTGGGCGAGGCGCTCGGAGTCAGGTTCAACGTGGACATTGAGCGGCGCATCCAGGGCGGGGCCGACATCCAGGGCCACAAGCCCTCGACCCGCCACGATGTCGAGCTCGGACGCCCGATGGAGATCGACGCGCTGGTCAGCACCGTACAGGAACTGGCCCGACGGCTCTCGATCCCAACGCCGACGCTGGATACGGTCGCCGCCCTGCTGCGCATGCAGGGTCAGGTCCTCGGACTCTACACACGGCGCGAGGCGCTGGAGGCGATCATCGCCGGGGAGTACGTCCCGGCGGAGCGTTAGGACGAGAGGCGCTCCAAATACCCCAGCAGAGCGTCCCGAAACGGTGCCATGCTCTTGTACCGGGCCATGTCGTCCGGCATGTCCCAGATCGTGGCGGCCAGAGACGCGGCAAGGTCGGGGCGTCGGCCCAGGATCGTGATCGGATCGACGATGGTCTTGATGCCGAACACCAGAACTCCGCTATCCGGCAGCGAGACGAAGGTCTGGCGCTCGACCCGGATGTGCAGGCGATCGGCGGCGTTGTCCGGCGTTATGCTGGCGTCGTGGAAGCCCCGCCCGTGCCCGGTCGGCTGGAACAGCGTGGCATCGTCGATCACCGACCAGTTGGCGCGCAGATAGGGTTGGTCCGGCGCGACCCGGTCGAAGAACCGGTCGACCGGCCGGGCCAGCTTGTCGTTGAACCCCGGAACGGGATCGTGGATGCCGGCCATCGGCCTGCCGATCTTGTCGGACAGCCGCCAGCGCGCCGGAAAGCACAGACTGGCCGCGATCAAGACCCAGCCCGCCTCTTGCCGCTCCATCAGCAGCAGATCCTCCTGCACCATCCGACCCGCAAGATCCAGCGGGGACCGGCCTGCCTCGGAGAGGATCAAACCCGGGTGGTTCGGGTGATGTTCGGCAAGGTTCGCGCGCAGGCAGGTGAGACATTCCGCCTGAGCCGCCTCGCTCCCCGGCAGCGCGTGGAAGACTTCGGAATGTCGTTCAGCGAGCAGGCGGCGTTTCTCGGCGAGTTGGTGCACCGTGCGATCGTCGGGCTCGATCCACTCGGCAACCGGGATCGCCCGAATGCCCAAAGCCAGCTGGTGGCGTCCCTTGTCATATGTCGCGTAGTCGAGAACCGTCGCCATCGATCCGCGCTCCTACTGGACGGTCGGCAGAGCCCACGCGGGACGACCGAGTTCAAGACCGACACTGAACAGCTGACTGGGCATCGACACCCGCACCGTTAGGGAGTCGTCATTCTGAGTTAAATCCTCGACTTCCGGAAACAGCGCCCAGAGCAAATTCGGGTTCTCCGACATATGGATCGGCAGCGAGACCAGAACCGCACCGGTGGACGCAACGATCAGCTCGATCTTCATACCGTGAGGATAGGCGCCATGGGTGCGGATCGGAACTCCAAGAACCCGACCCGGCCGGACCGGAATGCCGACCCACGCGAGATCGATTGCACCTTCCAGGGGTGTTGTGATCTCAACGGCGCCATTCGACTTGTCTACAACCACACCCTCCGTCACATGCCAGTCGCCGCTCTCGACCGGTTCGGGCAGAGGCGACAGGTTTGAGACGAACCGCGGTGCCGGCGGCCTCGGCTCTCCCAGAAGGCAGACGCGATCGCGGTCCTTCGAAAGACCGAGGACACGGATCAGCGCTGGTGGCTTTCCGATCAGGGGACCGACGGCCACGAAGCGACGGGTGCTGCTACCGCTTATCCTATCCTGGAGCGGCGATTCCGCCGGGCCCAGATTCAGCCCCCATCCGATCACCCGCCCCGCCTCATCGGTCACCACCGCGAGCGCAGGTTGCTCGCTTCCGGCGATAGGTCGGCCGGCATCCAGTGCGTCCCTGTCCGGCCAGGCCATCCACCCGAACACCCGCAAACCCTGCCGAGGATCGGCCCGGAGCGAATCCACCCGTCCAGCGCATTTCAATTCGGGCAGTGCGATGATCTCACCCCTTTTCGGCGCATAGGATGCCAGCATGCCGGTATCGGTGAACGGTCCCTTATGGGCACGTCTTAGAAATCCAAACGCGCGCGCGGGAACCTGATTGGTGTGCGGGTAGACGTGCTGCAATATGTCGGGAGCGACGCCGCCGGCGAGGAAGACACCCGCCGCCTGCAGCTTCATGTCCCGCTCCTCGGCAAAACTGTTCCAATTGCTCACGGTCGAAATCAGACCCGGTACATACAACACCACTGCAGCGACCGCGATCAGGGCAGGCAGCGCGTTCGGCCCGGGCGCCGTCTCCTCCCTGGGATTTCCAACGATGCGATGGATCAGCAGCGCCGCAACCACCCAGAGGAAGATCAGTGACGGCGTCGTATAGCGACTGGTGTTCGCCTGTAGCAGCCCCAACTCGACCCGACCGAGCGCCGTAACGAAGGCGCTGCCGATGAGAAACCCGGCCGTCGCCATCAGGACGCCGTGGCTGGCGGTAAACCTGTTTCTGCGGACACAAGATTCCAACGACAGTACAAGAACGGCAAGGAGGGCCAGACCTCCCAGAATATCCTGTCCCGTGGTCCCGATCTGGGCCACGCCCGACGAGAGATAGCGGATGACATACCGGGCAACCATCACCGGTTGGCTCAGAGACTCAATGGGGTCGGGATGCCCCGGCGCCAGGGTAAAGTCGATCAACTCGCCAGCTATCACACAGGCACCGATTGCGGCCAACGACAGCGCCATGCGCCATCCCAGGCGCAGCCAAAGCGACAGCACCACCAATAACGGCCAGACGATGAGCCCGTTCTTCATCGAGTAGGTGCTCAGCAAACCGGCCTGTACCGCAACGACGACCGCCAAGAGCCGATGCGCCCAATTCTGTCCGTCACGTGCTTGAGGCCCGAGCGACAGCACAGCGAAGGACAAGATGGCAAACATCCAGACTTGGACAAATTGAACCTGAAATCCTCTGATCAGATTATCTATTTGCACCGGCGAGAACGCCGTTGCCAAAGCCATCGCGGAGAAAGCCAACAAAGGCCATTTGGAAAAGCCGATCCCGCGTGCCAAGGCGGTAAGCAAGGCCGCAGTCGCGAGCGCCGAACTGAGAATCAGCCCGATCAAAAGGGTCTGCCGACCCTCGAAAAACGCCAGATCCCCCAGAACCGCCAGCCTGGTGAGAATGAGTCGATGCTCATTGTGATGTGTCAGTAACGGACCGATCCCAAAGCCCCGCCAGCCGCCGTTGGCCATCATTTGACCGGTCATGTCCAACAGATCGTCCGTCGGCACAGGGACAAACATGAACCAGACCACCGCAAGTCCCATAAGGACGGTCAGAGCCGAAACGGCAAGAACCAGACAGACTGCCTTTTTCATTCCGGCTCGACCTTCGCAAACGAGAAATGCCGATGGCCAAAATAGCTCGTGACCGCAGGGACAGCGACCCCGATAAGATGCGCGATGGTTTCGGCGTGCCAGACAAAACCGATTGCCGGGAAAGCGAGGCGGGCGAGACCGACGCTGACCAGCCAGACCTGAGCCAAGGCGAAGATGTTCACGATGGCGAACCGAAACAGCTCCGAGCCCGCGCTCCTGCCGGAGAGTTCAAAGACGAAGATCCTCGCCAACAGGTAGGCCGTGGTCATGCCGAACAGATAAGCGACCGCGACCGCGACCTCGTAGCTCATGACATGGCTCAAGCCCCACCGGGCCACCACGTTCACCCCCGCCGCGATCCCGCCGGTCAAGACGAACCTGCTGAATTCGCCCATTTCCCCGACACGGCTCATGGGCGGCTCATGTCCTTGATCTCCGCCGCCATTTCCGCACCCAGGCGGACACTCTCCGAGATCCCCCGGTCTTCGGGATAGTAAAAACAGGTATCGGCGATCCACAGTCCCGCGATCGGTGTCCTGGTCGGCGGGATCTTGGCCGCGAAGCCCGGCTCGCAGACCGGTTGCGCATGCCGCAGCCGTCCGATAGTCGAGGCTGTGAGATCCCCCTCGGTCAGAGAGGGTTGAAGCCGCCGCAGAACATCCATCGATTCCGAGACGAACTCGCCGTCGCTCCAGCCCCATTTCGGATGGGAGGTCGGCATGTAGTAGGGCACATAGACTACCGTGTCCGAGACCGGACGCAGATTGGAGAACTGAATGATGCCGGGTACCGGAACCGCCGGGTCATTGATGTTGACCCAGAAATGCCGGGTGACGGATTTCGACAGTTTCAGCAGCACGCAGACCACGCCGATATTGGCGATCGCGTCGTATCGCGCCTTCCAGTCGTCCGGCAGGGTCGGCACCAGCTTCGAGACGTAGGGAGTCGGCAGGGTCGAGATCACCGCGTCGGCGGCCACCACCTCGTCGCCGACACGGACACCGGTGACGACATTGTCCATCGCCAGCACTTCTACGGCCGGCGCTCCGAGGCGGATCCTCCCGCCCAACCGCTCGATCTCCCTCACCAGAGCCGTGACGAGCGTCTCGGATCCACCTTCAATATAGCCGAGTTCTTCCTGCATCAGCGAGCGACGCGAGGTGCCGACACGCTTGATCCGGGTCCAGATCCACGCTGCCGAGACGTTGTCTGCGTATTCGAAGAACTTCAGATCGAACAGGCGCCGCCACAGAACGTCATAGGCCTTCCGCCCGGCCCCGCGTTCGATCCAGTCCTTGGCGGACACGTTTTCCAGCGGTCGCCAGTCCGTCCGTTTGGTCGCGAGAAACATCTGCAGGCCGTAGCGGAATTTCGTGATCCAATCGACCTTCGGAAATCGGAGCAGGGAGATCGGGTCGCCCCAGCCGTACATCCTGCCGTCGACGAAATAGCCCATCGAGGTCGGCGTCCAGCGCAGCTTGTCGCGGATCCCGAGCCTGGTCATCAGGTCAAATGTCGACTGGTCCGCTTTGCAGATGAAATGGTAGAAGCGCTCGATCGACAATCCGTCGAAATCCAGATGAGCCGCCATCCCGCCGGGTACGCGGTCGGCCTCGAGCACCGTGACGTCGTGGCCGTCCTCGAGCGCCCGCAACGCGGCGGCCAATCCCATGGCTCCCGATCCGATCACAACGACGCGGCGTTTCATCTCTGTCACGGGCTAGAACTCCAGGACCACATCGGCATAGCGCGGATCGGTGAAACTGAGTTGCAGCGCCTGATCCAGATCCGTCGCGGGAACATCGAAGATCTCCGGCCAGTCGATCAGCTCGAAAACGTCCGGGGTGACCAGGGCTTCAAGCTGCTTGGTGGTGAAGGGTGGGTTCCTGTCGACCACCGCATAGATCTTCAGTAGTCCCCAGAACAGGCTGTAGGGAATCCGGAGGATCGGCGTCTTCGCACCGGTCGCCCGTTTCACCGCGCGGATCAGATCGATGTAGTCGATCCGCTCCCGGCCGGAGATGTTCCAGACCCCTTCCCGTCGCTCGTCCAGACAGGCCCGCACGATCGCGGAGAAATCACCGGCATAGAGCGGCTGGCGCAGATAGCGGCCCGACCCCGGGATCGGGAATACCGGCGCACGCTGCATGAAGCGCGCGAGCCATCCGAGATGCTTGCGATCGAACAGCCCGAACATCAGCGTGGGCCGCAGGGTCGCATGCGCGATCCCGCTTTCGCGCACCAAGGCTTCCTGAGATTTCTTGGTCTCGGTGTAGAAATCCGTCGCCTTCGAATTCACCACCGACGAGCTGATATGCACGAGATAAGGAATACCCGCCGCCTTGGTCGCATCCAAAACGTGGCGGGTGGCCGTGATGTTGTTGCGGTGGAATTCGCCGCCGTCCAGGCCGCCGATCTGTGCGTGCAACTGAACCAGCGCCTCGGCCCCGGCAAAGCTGTCCGCCCAGGCGCCAGGCTCGGCCAGATCGGCCTCGATCACGGTGATATCCGGATGCAGGCCGGCCAGAATCGCGGTATTGGCCGGATGCTTATCGATCGCGATGATCTCGGGAGCGGTCTCGGGCGCGCTTCGCATGGGGTCGAGCAGGCCCACGATCAGGTTCTGCCCGACCAGACCGGCTGCCCCGGTGATGACGATCTTGCCCACGCGCGGCCCCCGATCAGATGTTCATCTTGTTGAAGATGATCCTCGGCAGATGACGGATGATCATCATGATCCCCCACCAGAACCACGGCGTGTAGATTACCACCCTGCGCTTCGCGATCGCCGCCTCGATATCCACCGCCACCTTGCCCGGGGTCGACCAGAGCGGGCCGCCCTTTTCCATATGCGCCGTCATCGGGGTATCGACCGGCCCCGGCTTCACGCAAAGCACGTGCACATTGGAGCCCGCGAACCGGTGCGCCAGTCCCTCCGCATAGCGGGTCAGACCGCCCTTGGCCGCCCCGTAGGAATAGCCGATCCGTCGGCCGCGATCGCCCGCGACCGAAGACAGCACCACGAGCGACCCCCGTCCGCGCCGCTCCAGCTCGCCGGCGGCGAGCTCGGCCCAGATAGCGGCGCTGGTGAAGTTATTCACGAGGACCCGGCGCAGGAAGGCGGCATCGGTTTGGCTCCGCGCCTGATCCCCCAGCTCTCCATAGGCCAGCAGCACAATATCGGGCCCACCTAGCATCTCGACCATCTTCGCGAAGCGCCCGTCCTGGTCTTCAAGCTCTGCCAGATCGGTGACGAATACATCCACCGACTTGGCGCCTCGGGCGGTCAGGTCGGTGGCGATCGGATCGAGCTTGTCCTTGCTGCGGCCAACAAGCAGCAGGCTGTCCCCGGCTTCCGCCCGGCCCCGCGCCCAATGCTCCGCGATCGCGGATGTCGCCCCCAGGACCAAGATCCGCTTGCTGTCCGACATGCCTTCAAGCCTCCCCAGACGGTGCGGAGTCGATCCCCGTCACCCTACGCCAGAAACTGGATATGAGAAGCGGGTCACGCAGCGCCTCCAGCTCCCGCCAGTTCGAAAAGCCCGATTGGAACGTCGCCGATGCCATGCGTCCGTCCTTGGCCGGGTATATCCGCCCACCGGCCTCGACCACAACCCGGTCAAGTGCATCCAGCAACGCGAGCGTTCGCAGCCCCCGATTGGGAAAGTCCAGCGCCAGCGTCGGTCCCGCCATCGGGAAGGACAACAGCCCTGGCGATGCGATGTCTCCGAAGGTCTTGAGCACGGCCAGAAACGACGCCTCACCGCTCAGCACGATCCGGCCGAGCAGCTCGGCGATCACGGTCCGCGCATCTTCCGGCGGGACGACGCATTGCCACTGATAGAAGCCGTGCGGACCGTAAAGCCTGTTCCAGTTCCGGATCCGGTCCAGCGGATAAAAGAACGGGTCATAATGCTGGCGTCCGCGGAAGCTGGAACCCGGCTTGCGGTAGTAGAGCTGATTAAAGGCGCCGACCGTCCACCGGTTCAGCAGAAATCCGGGTGGAGTGACCGGAACACGCGGACCGCCCGGCTTGTGCGGGCGGCGCGCGCCGTCCGCAGCGTGTCGCCCCCGTGAGAACACGCCGCGCCCCAGATTTTCTCCACTCGCCAGGGTGTCGACCCAGGCGACGGTGTAGGGCCATTCAGCGTCCTCCTCGGACAGCGCGAAGAAATCCGCAAGGCTGTCGAACCGTTCGGTCTCGACGTCCATCTCGGCCGAACCGATTGGAGCCAACTGCACCTCGACCCATTGGATGATGCCGGTCAGGCCCAAACCGCCGATCGTCGCCGCAAACAGGTCCGGATTCTCTTCCGGGCCGCACACCAGCGCGCCGCGATCGGACCGCCACAGGCCGAACTGCCTTACATGACGGCCGAAACATCCGACGCCATGATGATTCTTGCCATGAACGTCGTTGGCGACCGCCCCTGCCAGGGTGACGAACTTGCTGCCCGGCGTAACCGGCACGAACCAGCCGGACGGCACCGCGACCCGCAACAGCGCATCCAGCGACACACCCGCTTCGGCCCGCAGGAGCCCGGTGGCGCGATCAAAGGCGAGGAACCGGTCCATCCCGGTGGTCTTGACCAGGCCGCCACCGAGATTCAGCGGGCTGTCCCCATAGGCTCGACCCAGGCCGAATGCCAGCGTGCTCCCGGAGAGCGCGGACGACGCGGATACCGCAACCGGAATCTGCTCCGGGCTGCGCGGGATCGCGACCTGATGACGACCGCGATGGACCCGCCCCCAACTTTCCACGGCATCATCGGCGATGACCGGAATGTCAGTCGCGGGACCGCTCATCCCGCCACCAGGACAGCGAGAAGTGCGATGCTTCCGAGACAGAGGCTGGCCCTGTCCCGCACCGCAAATACTACAGGATCATCATGCATCTCGCCTCGCGCGGCCAACAGCCAGACCCGCGGCAGCCAGATCCCCAGGACAGCGGGAACAACCCATAGCCAATACGGGTCGGACAGACGCGCGGCATGAAGCGGTTCCGCGACCAGGTAAATCATGAAGACCAGGATCGACGCGATCCCCGTCGTCAGGCCGAAGGTCAGGATATACCCGCCATCACCGGCCTGATAGCCGCGCCCGGGAATACCGACGACGCCCCGATCGACCAGCCCCTGAACCTCCGTAAGCCGCTTCACCAGCGCCAGACTGGTGAAGAAGAACATCGAAAACACCAGCAGCCACGCCGGCAGACTCCCGGCAATCAAGGCGTGACCCGCAAGCAATCGGAGCGTGAACAGGCCGCCCAGCGTGACCACATCCACCACGGCAAGCGCTTTGATCCCCAGGGAGTAGATCAACGTCAGCGCCACATAACTTGCGAGACAAATAATGAAAAAACCACCCAGCAGGCTGGCGCCCACAAGCCCGACCGCGAACAACCCGGCCGCGCCCAAGACCGCTGTCGGCATCGGAAGACGTCCGCTGGCAATCGGCCGGTTTCGCTTGCTGGGATGCGAACGGTCGGCCGCCAGATCCAGAAGATCGTTCAGAATATAGTTGGCGCTGGCAACCAGGGAGAACACGACAAACGCCAGAATCGTCTCGGCGATCAGCGTCGGATTTTCGAGTCCGTTGATCAGAAGCAACGGCAGAAAAATCAGCCCGTTCTTGGCCCACTGGTGGACACGCATCGCCTTCGGCAGGAGGCGTTTCAGATCCGGCACCACGCCAAACCGCGCTTCGACTGGAGCTGCCACTTCGGCTTCAAGGGCGAGCCCCTGCCCCACGAGCACCGCACCCTGGGCCTTGTCCCACACTTTGAGATCGGCGCGGCTGTCGCCGGCATAAACGAAACCGTCCGAGTGCCGGTCGGCCAGGAAGGCGGCTTTCAAGGCCCCTTTCAGATTTCGTGCGCCGTCCGACCCGAAAGCCGCATCAAAGCAGCCATGATGATCGGCGACCCGCTGCACCAGATCCTGATCAGAGGCCGAAATCAGTTCGACCCTCCGACCGGCGGCGCGCTCTCGCCGTATGTATCCGAGAAGATCTTCGTCGAAAGGAAGGTTCGAGATATCCAACAAGCTGCCCGCCGCAGCCGCGACACGCGCTTTCAGCTGCGCTCGTCCACGCATCAGCCATCCGAATACAGCGAACACCTTCAACGGCTTGCTTCGGAGCAAAGCAAAGACCGTTTCGATCAGCATGTCCCCACGCAACAGGGTGCCGTCCAGATCGACGCACAACGGCAAGCGCGAATCCGGTCGGTCAATGGTCTTGGCTGTTGCAGTAATCGTCATGTCCGGCCCGACGCTAGGTGTGAGGGGCGGTATACATAAAGACGGCTCAGCCGGACAGCCCTTCCAGCCAGCGGCGAGCCCGGGCTTCCGCATCGCGCACCTGGACCGGCGACAACATCTCGCGCAGTTGCGCTGCCAGAGTATCCGCCTCTTTCAACCCCCTGGATTGCGCGAGCATCAGCCATTTCAGGGCCTCGACCATGTCCTGCCCTTTTTCGCGGGTCGGCCTGGCAAACAGGTTTCCAAGATTGACATATGCCTCCGAAACGCCTGCCTGTGCCGCTTCCTTGTAGAGTTGCACCGCGCGATCCACGTCGACGGGGCCGCCCTCCCCAATCTCCAAAAGGTAGGCCAGATTGAACTTCGCGTCCGGCACATCCTGGCCGGCCGCCTTTTCGTACCAGGCCCGCGCCAATGCTGCATCCCGTTCGACGACGTGGCCAAACTGATAGAGCAATCCCATTTTGAACTCGGCGAGCGCATATCCCACTGCCGCCGACTTGCGATACCACTCAAGGGCTTTTTCAGGTTGCACTTCGCCCTGCAATCCCTGCTCCAGGGTCAGCCCCAAATAGAACATCGCCTTCGGGTCACCTGCTTCAGCCGCCTTTCGGTACCAGCCCATTGCCTCCGAATACCCGTCCGGGACCGGAACCTGGGCAGCCGCATACGGTGGCAGAACCACCGAAAATGCTAAACATGCCGCGAGACTCAGGCCACAGGCCCGATGCCATGTCACGGGGACGCCCGACAGATCCCGGGCACGCTCTGAGGGATTTCGGAGAAGATCATGGAATCAATGGACCCGTACCGCTGCTCGACCGCGGAGGCGGGCCTTCGTACCCGACCAGACGGTTGGCTTCCCGGGCCGGAAGTGGCTGCGCGTAGCAGGTCACGTCACCGAGCGTCCGGTAGCAGTATTTCGACGGCTTCTGCCGCACGGGTTCCTCCGTGTCTTCAAGTCCGAACGCCGACTGAACGGTTTGGAGCCCCGTTCCGACCGCGCCCCCGACCTGGGCGCAGGCGCCCAAGCTGAACATCACCCCGAGCGAGAGCCCCAGGGGGCCGCACGCTCTCACCAAGCTTCGGATCGTGACCATTTCGTTAAAGCCCTGTCAATCCGGAACCGCAACAAACCGACGCCGCCCCATGCGGACTGCCGGCGAGTTCCTGCGTATCCGGATGCGAGAACCGTGCCAGATGCGGCGGTCGCACACGGTCAATGCACGGTCTTCAGCACATCCCGGACGGTATCGACGATGAAATCGATCTGCGGCTTCTCGATGATCAACGGGGGTGACAGGGCGATGATATCACCGGTGGTCCGTGTCAGCAGCCCAGCTTCATAGGCCTTTAAGAATGCATCGAAGGCCCGCGCAGTCGGCTTGCCCGGAATCGGCTCCATCTCGATCGCGCCGACCATGCCCAGATTGCGGATGTCGATGACATGCGGTTCACCCTTCAGGGAATGGATTGCGTCCTGCCAGTAGGGTGCCAGATCCGCCGCGCGCTCAAACAATCCTTCGTCCTTATAGAGATCCATGGTGGCCAGCCCGGCGGCGCAGGCTAGCGGATGGCCGGAATAGGTGTAGCCGTGGAACAGCTCGATCGAGTTCTCCGGCGCGTCCATGAACGCATCGTATATCCCAGGACGGCAGAACACGGCGCCCATCGGCACCACCGCGTTGGTGATTCCCTTGGCCGTGGTGTAGAGATCCGGCTTCACTCCGAAGTAGTCGTGCGCGAAGCTGGCCCCAAGCCGGCCGAACCCGGTAATCACCTCGTCGAAAATCAGCAGGATGCCGTGCTTGTCGCAGATCTCGCGCAGCCGCTTGAGATAGCCTTGCGGCGGGATCAGAACGCCGGTCGACCCGGCAACCGGCTCCACGATAACGGCCGCGATGGTCGAGGCATCGTGCAGAGCGACGATCCGCTCCAACTCGTCCGCAAGATGCACGCCCCATTCGGGCTGACCCTTGGTATAGGCGTTATGGGCGATGTCGTGGGTATGCGGCAGATGGTCGACCCCGTTCAGAAGCGTGCCGAACTGCTTGCGGTTGGCGACGATACCGCCGACTGAGATACCGCCGAACCCGACACCGTGATAGCCGCGCTCGCGCCCGATCAGACGGGTCCTAGTGCCCTGGCCGATCGCGCGCTGGTAGGCGAGCGCAATCTTCAGCGCGGTATCGACTGCCTCGGAGCCGGAATTGGTGAAGAAAACCTGGTCGTAACCCTCCGCCATCTGAGTGAGACGCGAGGCGAACTCGAACGACAGCGGGTGCCCCGCCTGGAAGGTCGGCGCAAAGTCCAGCGTCTCGACCTGTTTCTGAACCGCCTCGATGATCGGACGGCGCCGGTGCCCGGCATTGCAGCACCACAACCCGGCCGTGCCGTCCAGCACCTTCCGGCCGTCCGAGGTCGTGTAGTGCATGCCCTCCGCCTCAACGAACAAACGGGGATTGGACTTGAACTGCCGGTTTGCGGTGAACGGCATCCAGAAGGGTGCCAGATCGTTCGGCAGAGAAGTGTCGTTGGCTGCGAGGGACATGGTCCGGGCTCCGGTGGGATCGGGAACGAATTCGCCATAGTCTAGGCACCGGTGAAGCGGAAGCCAACCTGATTGACGAAAGGCCGGCAACCCTATCGGACGCCTATTGCCGAACCGATTGTGATGCGTGAAAACTGCCGCTTATGAGAAAAGATTTCCTCTGGGCTTTGGCCGGTTTCCTGATAATGGGAGCCGCCCTGTGGATGACAGTATCCGATGGTGGCTGGGCGGAGAGCCGGTGGACGACGGATTACGGCCCGATCGAGCTGCGGATACGAGATGACGGATCGGTCGAGGGTGAATATCCGGACTTTGGCGGCCGATTGATCGGCGTCTTCAGGCCGAATGAGAGACGCGTCCTGGGGTTCTGGGAGCAAACCAGCTCGGAACAGCCCTGCAATACTCCGCGCGGCGACACCTTGGCCTGGGGTCGCTTCAACTGGACCCTTGAGGGCCGGAACCGGATCCTGGGCGCATGGTCCTACTGCAACGAGGAGCCGAGCGGCGAGCAGCTCTGGGACGGGACGTTCAAGGACGGGATACATCCGCTGGACGCCGACGTGGAGCCACGGATCAACTGATCTCATCCATCTTACGCAACCGTTCACCCCAGGCGTCGTATGGTGTAGAGCACACCCATACGTCTCCAACGCACCGGTCCCTGATGTTTCCCACCCCGCCTCCCACGCGCAAAACCGGCAAGACCCTGATCCTGCAGCCGCTGCCGGGGATCGGGGATATGGTCTGGCATTTGCCGCATGTCGATGCGATCGCCGCGGCAACACGAACCGGCACGGTCACGCTGATGACCAAGGCGCGGGCGCTGGGCGATCAGCTGTTCGCCGGAGACACCCGGATCGACGACATTCTACCACTGTTCCGGGGTCTCGAGGGCAAGCGGCATGACGGGGTGATGGGTGCGCGGCGGCTGGGGCAGGATCTGGCCGACCGAGGCTTCGAGGTGGTGTGGATTTTCCACGGATCGGCCCGCTACGGGATGGCTGCCGCCCTTGCCCGGATTCCGGAGCGGATTGGCTTCGGGATCGGCTGGCAGAACATGTTCCTGACGACCCAGCATCCCTTGATCCGAAAGGATGAGCGGCTGCATCCCTCGGAAAAAGCCACCAAACTGTTGGAGCAGAACGGTCTCACGGTTGATCCGATCCCCCACTACACCCCTCCAGAAGCCGCCCGTGTCGCGATCGAGCGCGATTTCGGTGACCTGCCACGGCCCTGGTTCAGCCTCGGCATCGGGTCGAGCGAGACGTTCAAGCAATGGGGCGCCGAGCGCTTCGCCGAATTGTCCGATGCGATGACGGCGGAGGTCGGTGGAACGGTTTTCTTGCTTGCGGGTCCGGATGAACGGGAGATGGCGGCACAGATCGCCAGTGGTCGAGGGGCGGTCAAATCGGTGGTCGCCCGCCCCTTATCGGAGGCTGCCGCCCTGGCACAGGCCTGCGACGTGATGATCAGCAATGATACCGGCCTGATGAACCTGGCGGCCGCCACCGGAGCGACGACGGTCGGACTGTTCGGTGGCTCGCCCGCGATCGATCATTTCTACCCCTCGCTCAGCGCAGTCACGCCGCCGGGCGGGGCCGTCTACAAGGACGACCGAATGACTGAGATCACCGTCGCGATGGTGCTCCAGGAGATCAGGGCCCGGACGTCCTGAGCCTCTCCGGCAATGTGACGGACAAGGACGCATCGCTCCCTTGCGGATGAATCCGGAGATCGTCACGCTCTCCCGCCCGCCAGGCCCGCACCTCGTCCCGCCATTTCGGCCACTCCGGATCATGGAAATCGGTCATGCGTCCCGGCCATAGGGCCGCCTGTATGACGATCCCCGCTGCCAGCAGCACCGCGGCCGCCCGTCGCCAGATCATCGGATGCCGCGGATCCGTCGCGAGCGCCAGCAGAAGCAACGCCAACAGGGCGCAAGCCATCAAATAGACCTCGGCCCCTCCTGTCATATCTGGCATTGCCAGAGTTGATCCGAGCGAGACGAACCATGTGATCGCCAGCCAGTCCCGATGGGGTCCCCGCCAGGCAATACGGGCCTGGATCACCAGAAAGATCACCGAACCGAACGTCACCGCCGCCGGGAGCAACCAACCGTCGCGGCTCGACAGATCGCCGAACAGGGGATAGGCGACCATCGCCTGGACGAATTCCCAAACCCGGTCTGCCGGATTGTCCGGCAGAGCAAAGCGGTCGGCCGTCCCGCCGCCGGGAGACAGGATCACCGCCGATGCCTGGACCAACACGGTCGCAGTCAAGACCAAGGACGCGGCCCGGTCTGCCGGGCGTCGGCTCCTGAGCCGTCGGAGCCAGAACGCCGGCATCAGAAGGCAGGCCTGCGGGCTGGAGAACCCAGCCAGGGCCAGCCCAGCCAATAGCGGCCCTTCCCGCACGGTGCGCAGGCCGTTCGGGGCAAGGGCACCAAATTCCACATAGATCAGGGCGGCCAGCACGGTCATGTGAAATTGCGAGAACGCAATCGTCAGGTGCAGCTCCCCCGTCTGACCGAACAGCAGCAGGATCGAGCAGGCGACCGCCTTGCGCTCGGCGGTCTTCCAGATCTCCGCGCTACCGGTGACAACAACCAGGATCGGCAGCATCTGCGCAAGGAGTGACAGGCCGAGCGTGGCCACAGGCGCCCGCTCCAACGGCAGAGACGCCGCCATCCATCCCCCCAGATTTGCCAGCAGTGCGTAATACCCGAGATGCGGAGCGGTAAGCACGCTCGCCGAGTCCGATCCGGTCACGGCCGCCGCCAGATAGACCGTCGCGCCCTCGGCCCAGAACCGGGGATACAGCCAAAGATCGACATCCCGGAGAATCAACATCAGGGCCGAGAGCGGGACAAGCAGCGACGCCAAACGAGCACCGACAGGTCGAGTCACGAAAGTCCCCGCCGAACGGTTTCCAGGAACATCCCTCGTGCATCAGGATCATCAGCCAGCCGTGGCAACCGGTCCCTGGCGATGCGCCCGAGCGCCCGCGCCCGTCCGCGATCCATCAGCAGCGACGCGGCTGCTTCCAGATAGGCGCCGCGGCTAGCGACCACCGTCTCAGGGGCCTCCAACTTCATCAGAACCCCCGCCGCCAAACGTTCTCGCAGACGCCCGCCGGACTGCGTCAGGACCGGCAGGCCGGCCTCGATCGCCATCAGTGCCGTGTTGAACCCGGAGAACGACGGAGGATCAAGATACAGATCGACTTGTGCGAGAAGCCGATGGAAATCAGCCTTCGGCATACGATCTTGCACCCGGACTTGATCGGCAGACGCCAGTCCGGCTCGGGCAAAGCAACCCGCCAGACGACGCATATATCGCTCAAAGACTTCAGGTGCCCCGGTTCGCACGATCACGAAACGGACATTTGGCACCCGGACAGCGATTTCAACCAGCACTTCATCGAAATCTGGCAGGTATTTGAACACACTCTGACAAAGCAAAGCCGTTGGAGGGCCTGACGGTTCCGACGGTGCGGGCCGTCTTGCAGGACCGCCCTGCTCTGTCTCCACGCCGATCCCCGGCAACCGGATCAGGCGCTCGGAGTAGAAACGCTCGGCTCCACTCGGATCAAACAATTCGGCCCCGAGATACTGGTCGATCGTCGGCAGACCGGAGGTCGTCGGGTGCCCCCAGGAATTTATCTGCACCGGCGCCAATCGATGATTTGCGAGGTAGAGGGCTGTCGGTTCAATTCCGATCTCCGGATAAAGCAACAGCCGATGCCCGGCGGACGCGATGAGGTTGCGCCATTCCGGGAACGGGCGCAGCCCGCTGATCACATCAGTGAAACGGGCGCGGTCGGTATCCGAAACGTCGGCGTTCAGATCATAAAGGCGACAGGGGACACCGGCTTCGGACAGGCAGCGGCCCCACCACCGTCCAATTGCATTCCAGACGGAATGATCATGGGCGAGGCCGGTGACAACCGCGGTTTGCGGAGCTGCGGTCGGACCGCGTGGCCAACGGACTGGCGTCGCAAGACGGGAGGTAACCGCTCCAAATCGCTTCATAAGTTCCGTTTCATCAATCCCGGCATAGGCGCAATAGAACAAACGCCGTCCGCCAAGAGTTCCAGGCTCGGATGTGGGCGGCGGTGGCCTTTCCAATTCCTCGATGGCCCGGCCGAGGGCGGCCATCGCTGAATCGCGCTCGACCATGCTGTCATGTACCGGTGGTTGGGCGGCACTGACCGGGAGCCATCTCAGATCGGCGTTCGGCTCAAGGCAACCGAGGCACCCGATCCATCGCAAACCGGCATGGACGTCACCGCATTTTCCTAGGCCCTGGACCAAGGCTCGGATTGAGGAGGACGCGATGGGATTCAGAATCAGCATCCGGCGGTCGATCGCAATCGACTCCGTCAGGTTCTCGGCAACTCCCCACCGGGCAAGTGCCCAGGCACTGGGGTTGGAGGGATGACGCCGCGACGGCGCGCCGAGCACCCGGGTCCGATTCCGCAGATGATCCTTCGAAACCGTGCCTGCACTCAAAAGCACCAGAAGCGTCGGCAGCACCACTTCGCTCGCCGGGTCAGTCACCCATGCCCTCAGAAGTGACTCCGCCTGACGGTCCGGCGCTCCGTTGCAGGTCAGGCTTGCCTGAGCACGCCACACGGTCGGTTCCAGGCAGAGCGCGCGTCGCAGATCCAACTCCCCGCCCGGGAGGTCCTCCAGCCGACGGCGTATCAACCCCCGAAGGCGCCACGCGTCAGTATTGTGTTGTGCCGTTTCCAGAACCGCTGCACAGACCCGAAGCGCAGCTTGCAATGCTTGCGGCGGCGCCGAAGCGTCCCGGAGCACTCCGATCGCATAAGCCAAGCTCCCCTCGGACGATCCCATGACAATTGGCGTCTTCAATCGACCAGAACGATCTTGATCTCAGGTCCCGACAGAAGATTGCGATCTCGTGGACGCGCCGGCTTAACCGCACGAAGATCGACAATCATCTCTCTAACTAGGTTGCGCTCAACATCGATGCGCGTCAGCAGATCTTCTTGCCGGTCTGTGCCTGCCCGTTTCCGCGAAACTTTGTAGTAGATCGTCTCCGGCCGCCAATCGCCCGCGTAATCGTAATCCGCGAAAACGTGGAACGGCTGCTGATAGTAATTGAAGGACCGGGCGAACATGGACCGCCGGTGGGTCGGATCTGCCCAGGCATCGTCGTGCCCCCCATGGGGCATGGCGGCCCTGAACAACGCCTCAGGCTCCGCCACCCGGTGGCAGTCCTGCATCAGGCCAAGCACGTCGTCCATATGCTCGATCAG
>JANSYC010000032.1 GCA_024742605.1 Alphaproteobacteria bacterium
CGTGTCAGGTCTACGCCCTGCGCGCGATCGAGGCGCAGTTGGGGTTCGAGCGCCTCTATGTCATCGGAACCCCCTGCTCCGACAACACGACGACCGAACGGTTTCACGAGTTTCTTGCCCTTTTGAGCGACGATCCGGACAGCATCACCTATCTTGAGTTCCGGGCGGATTATTATGTGGAGCTGCGCTTCGCCGACGGCTCCAAGCGTGAAATTCCCTTCCTGCTGCTGCCGATCTCCAAGCTGCCGGGAGATTTCTTCCCGCTGACCTGTCGGACCTGTGTCGACTACACCAATGTGCTGGCGGACATCACGGTCGGCTATATGGGCGGCGAGGGGGATCAGTGGCTGCTGGTACGCAACGAGACTGGCGAGGAACTTGTCTCGTTGCTGGGCGATGAGGTGGATCTGTCCGAACCGGGCTCCGCCGGAAAGCGGGCCGGGCCTGTCACCGGTTTCATGAAGAACACTGAACGCGCCGCCGGGGGGCTTCCCCTGCGGGGCATGCCCAACTGGATCCGGCCGCTGGTCGGCTGGCTGATGCCGCGAATAGGTCCCCGCGGTCTGGAATTCGCCCGCGCGCGGGTCGAGATGAAAGCCGTTGAAACCATCCTCCACCTGCGCCGGCAGAAGCCGAAGAACATGAAACACATGGTTCCGGAGCATGTCTGGAAGCTTGTGGAGCCCTACGGTCTGCAGGCGGAAGACGGGGAACGGCGGTCTTCGTCCATCGACGCTTCGCGCCCGGACTCGGATTAGCCGACGCCGTACTGGCCCAAACCGACCGAGGGCGATAAGCGCCATCTGTTGATGAATAGGCGAAATGCGTTACGGGTCCTGTACATGGTTCCGTGCCGAGACCTTACGGCCACGAGCGCATTCAGGCAGATCCCAGGTCGCTGTCGGTCTGTACCCGTGCCGGATCGAACGTCACCAGAATATGGGTTCCCGCACCGAGCACGCTCTTTATACTGAGCGTGCCGCCGTGCAATACGGTGAAGGCCTGGGCGAGGGGCAGACCGAGTCCGACCCCCTCGTAGCTGCGTGACAGACGGGTGTCGGCCTGCTCGAACGGGCGGAGGACCTTGTCGATATCATCGGGTGCAATGCCCACACCGTTGTCCTTGACGCTGAGACGGGCGCCGTTTTCGTCGAAGGTGACGTCGACCTCGACATGGCAATCGGCGCCGGAAAACTTGATCGCGTTCGAAATCAGGTTGATGGCGACCTGACGGATCATCCGCGCATCGGCCCATAGTCCGGGCGAGGTCTTCGGAAACCACTGGGTCACGTGCTGCGGTGAGACTCCGTGACGGTTCCGAGCGATATCGCAGGCGGCCGACACCTCGCGGGCCAGATCAATCCAACTCTCCCGCAGAACCAGCTGGCCCATTTCGACCCGGGACATGTCCAGCACATCCTCGATCAGCCGATGGAGTTGGGTGCCGCTTGCCCGGATGCTTTCGACGTAATCGAGATATCTGGGATCCCCCAGCTTGCCGTGCAGCTGTTCCTTGACCAGGTCCGAAAAACCGATGATCGCGTTCAGCGGCGTGCGCAATTCGTGGCTGACCGTCGCGAGGAAAAGAGTTTTGGCGCGATTGGCGATCTCCGCGTTCTGCAATGCATTCTCCAGTTCCTGCCGGGTTCTGAAGATCGCTCGGTCTGCCTCCGACTCGTCGCTCGCCGTGCCACGGTAGCCTGTGAACGCGCCGTTCTCATCGAACACGGGAACGCCGGAGATGCGCCAGTTCCGCAATTCGCCTTCTGGAGAGGGGATTATGTAGCGAAAGTCTCGAAACGGCTCTCGGCGTTCCAGGATGCGCAAATGTTCGGCCCATCTGGGATCCGTCTCGGGGCTGGCGCCGATGAAGTCCCACCGTGTCGTTCCGAGCAGGCTCGTGATCGGAGGGGCGAAGCCAAGGTCGCCGGTATCGACCAGTGCGGTGAATTTATGCTCGGTGTCGGTTTCCCAGAACCGGTCGGAGCTGGCGTCGACGAAATCCCGAAACCTCTGCTCGCTGTCGGAGACCTTCCGCTCCGCCCGCTTCAGCTCCGTCACGTCGAGGACCGTGGTCAGACGGGCACCGTCCGGCAGGACATGGTCCCGCACCAGCACCCAGAAGCCGGGAGTCGGTTCCTGCAGGATCGTCCTGTCGCCGGCCTTGCGGACCGCAAGGCGCCAGTTGATGAAGGATTCAAGGGAGTCGAAGCCGAACGGGACCGGTTTGCCTTGCAGCCATTCCCGCAGATGGCACTCAAAGGTCTCCCCGAGCCTCATTTTCCGGCCGTCCACCGCGCTCATCTGATGAATGCGGGCGTTGGCGTAGATCAGCCGGTCGGCGCTGTCCCAGATGTGAAACCCGTCGGAGGTGTAGTCGAGGGCGGTCTTCAGAGTTTCGAGGGAGATCTCGCCTGTGGTGCGAATTGAGGCGGCCACGCCCCTGCTGGTGTAGGAGGTCACGAAGCCGCCGTCCGGCGTCGGCTTGCCGACGATATCGAGTATCGTGCCGTCGGGGCGGACCCGCTCGAACCGGTGCGGCCTCCGATGGCGGGCCCGGTCCAACCGTTCGGCGACCAGTGTTTCGATATTGCCGGGGCCGTATTCGCCGCGCTCCGCGTTGAATCGCAGAAAAGCCTCAAGCGGTGTTCCCGGCCGGCAGAGCGACTCCGGAAACTCCAGCAATTCCTGGTATTTTGAATTGCAAGTGACCAGAATCAAAGAGCTATCGAAAACAGAGACACCGCATTCAAGTAAATCGAGGACCTCACCGGAGGAAGGAGAGCCGTCCGAGGAAATGTTCGACTTGGCAGAACCAAGAGTTTGGCGGTCTCGGGTCACAGTGAATCACGTAAAAAGTGTTAGACACCTGGATATGACGCGCAGCTCGAAACATTCAAGAGCGTGCGCATTTACATATCCACACCGATGTCGCCGCATCACGGATCGATTCGGATCGCGTAGTTCTCGATCACCGAATTGGCCAGCAGCTTCTCGCACATCGCCTTGACCTCGGCCTCGGCCGCGGCCTGGTCCGTTTGGGCCAGTTCGATTTCGATGACCTTGCCCTGTCTGACTTCGCCGACGCCCTGAAAGCCGAGCGTGCCGAGCGCGTGCCCGATCGCCTTGCCCTGGGGGTCGAGGACGCCGGTCTTCAGGGTCACATGTACCGTAGCCTTCATGAGTTTTCGTCCCGTTCTCGCCACATCGTGCGCAGCGGTGCCGCAGCGCCGCCGCATTCGGTTACTGGATTCCCTGCGGACCCTTCAGGTCCATCGGCCCGGCCTCCGGCAGGACGCCCAGCCGGCGAGCGACTTCCTGATAGGCTTCCTTCACCCCGCCGAGATCCCGGCGGAACCGGTCCTTGTCGAGCTTCTCGTTGGTCTTGGTATCCCAGAGCCGGCAGTTGTCGGGGCTGATCTCGTCGGCCAGCACGATCTGCATGTCATCCTCCGAGTAAACCCGACCGAACTCCAGCTTGAAATCGACTAAGCGAAGACCGACGCCCAGGAACATCCCGATCAGGAAGTCGTTGACCCGCAGGGACAGGGCAACCATGTCGTCCAGATCCTGAACCCCGGCCCATCCGAACGCCGTGATGTGGTCTTCCGAGATCATGGGATCCCCAAGCTCATCGGACTTGTAATAGTACTCGATGATCGCGCGGGGCAGGGGCGTTCCCTCCTCGATCCCGAAACGCTTGGCGATCGAGCCGGCGGCGACATTGCGGATCACGACCTCGATCGGGATGATCTCGACCTGGCGGACCAGCTGCTCGCGCATGTTCAGACGGCGGATGAAGTGGGTCGGGATGCCGATATCGTTCAGCCGGGTCATCAGGAACTCGCTGATTCGGTTGTTCAGCACGCCCTTGCCGGTGATCGTTCCCTTTTTTTCGTTGTTGAACGCCGTCGCATCGTCCTTAAACGACTGGATCAAGGTCCCGGGCTCCGGCCCCTCGTACATGATCTTGGCCTTGCCCTCGTAGATCTTCCGGCGTCTGGACATTTACGCGTTCCTTTTTCCTGGCGGCGCGCCCCGGACTGTCTCGGTCGACCCGAAGCCAGCGCCCGCCCACGGCTCCGTATATCAACGCTGTCAGCGTTACTCAATCATGTGCGCGCCGACATCGGCGCGCCCGGTCTTCGCCGTGGTCCGTGGGTCAGCGGTCTGAGCCGTCCGCCGGACCTAAATCCTCGACCGGGTTATAGGGATTGGTATCGGGGCTGCCTGCCGCAAACAGAAAGATTGGCTTCGCAGGGGAGGTCGAACCCGGTTCCGCGCTTTGACCCGGCAGCGGCAGCGCGATAAGGGCCGAGCTTGAGGTTCCGAACCCGGTGTCCAGGCGAAAATTCATGGCGGCATTGGCCGAGGTGTTACCGGCGTGATCGGAGGCACCCATAAGCATCGACCAGGCGCTCCACTCATCGGTATCGGGTCGGGGCGCAGGTGCGGCACGGAACCGTGGCAGATACCGTTTGGCGCGGTCCGAGTGTTCGATGTCGTTCAGGTCATGGGCGGTCAGCATGGAGACACCTTCGGGCACCCGCATCGGTGTCACTGGGCCTGATTCGTCTCGGTGGGCCAGCCAGATCGCATCCCGATTGTCCGCCACGAACATGTTGAACGGCCGATAGCTGCTGGGCTCGACATCGGCGATGGCCCGCGCCGCATCGATCGCATCGGCGTGGTCCAGCGCTTCCAGAACCAGCTCGCCGCGCGACCGCTTTCCGAAGCCCGGCCCGAGTGTGCCGTGCCGGTTCAGGATGCACGCGACCACTCCGTGCTCATTGATCCCGAGCCAGCTTCCGCCCGCAAGTTCATCCATGCCCGCGATGGTTTCCGGGCGATCAGGCCAGTGTCGACCCGGTGGCTTCCACGGACGGTCGATCATCTCATCCCGATTTGCGGCAAGGATCAACGGCCACGAGTGGCCGGAGCGGCGGAGGATTACGAGTGTGCACATGTCTGAAAAGTGCTCTGTTTCGCCGCCGGGAGCAAGCACGCCGTGCTGCGGCCTGCGTCGGCGATATGCTATGGTGAACAGCGGCGCAATCGCATGCCGGTCGACCGTTCACATCGACCGAAGGCCGGTGTAGTGTCCGCCGCGAAACCGTGGCCGATGGGACACGAGAGGATGACCGCGAACCGGCGATCACAGCTCTGATCGCATAGGAGGATCTTGGAATGAGTGGCTTCGACGACCGCGAACGGGCCGAGGGCAGCAAGTTTGCCCATGACGAGGAGATGTTGTTCAAGGCGCGGGTGCGCAGGGACCGTAAGGTCGGTCTTTGGGTGGCCGAGGAGTTCTTGAACATCAAGGGTGACGATGCCGCGAATTTCGCCGGCGAGGTCGTGGCCTCCGATTTCGAAAAGCCCGGCGACGAGGATGTGATCGAATTTGTCATGACCAGGATCAAGGAGGCCGGAGCGGATCTGACGGAGGCGCGCCTGCGTCACCATATGGATGAGATGCTGAAGATCTCTATCGAGGAACTGAAGGCGGAATAGAGCCTTTCCCGAAGCCGCGACCCGCCGAGTACCGACAGAATGACCGTAGCAGCGCTCCTGCCCGGGGACCGGGTGCCAAACCTGACATTCCCGGACCTCAACGGCAAAAGCCGTTCCCTTTATCTCGAGGTTTTCGGGGGCCCTATCTTGATGGTGATCGCTCCGAGCCCGGATGCCGCTCCGTCACGGGACCTGATATCGGGGCTGAGCCGCCACACCAATGCTCTATCGAAGGCGGGTGCCCATAGTTTCATTCTGACCACCAATCAGCCGAGCGGCGGCCTGGATAAAAGCGCGCTCGTGATGATCGATCCGTATGGCGACGGCATGCGGCTGTTCCGTCCGTTCCGCGGCGACTCGCAGGAGGAAAAGGACCGGGCAAAAGCATCGGTGGCGCTTCTGGACCCCAACCAGCGTGTGGTTGAAGTCTTCACGGTGGAGAATCACCGGGATCCGCTTGGCGAAGCGGTCAGACGGGCAACCGGTGTCGCGGAGATTTGGTCCCGCCAGCCCGTGAGGCTTGATCGGGCGGCGCCGGTGATGATTCTGGATAAACTGATGTCGACGGCGCTCCGGGAGGAACTGATCGCCAATTGGGAATCGGATAATGCCGAAGGAACGGTGAGCGACGGTTTCAAGAACATCGCCGACCCGAGCGTGAAGCAGAACCGCGAACACGTGGTCACCGATCCGGATCTTCAGCGACGCGTTGCACAGGAGATCGGGCCGCGCGTGGTCAATGAGATCCAGAAGGTCTTCAATTATCGTCTGCCGTTGCGGTTCGAAATGCTCACCGTTCTGGGATACGATTCGAAACGGGCCGATTTCTTCGGGCCGCACCGGGATAACCTTCGATCCAATCAGCGCCGAAGATTCGCTCTGTCCCTGAATTTAAATGACGAATACGAGGGCGGCGAGCTTGTGTTTCCGGAATACGGGCCCCATACCTACGGCCCGCCTTCTGGGGCGGGCGCGGTGTTCAGCTGCGAACTGCTTCACAGGGCGCTGCCGGTCCGTTCGGGACGGCGGCTGGTGCTGACGACCTTTCTGATCGAGCCCAAGTGAGTTTTGCAGACCGAAAAACGCGGAAAGAGTGGCAAGGAAATCCAATATTTAGCTCTTTTCGGAAAAGCATGACGAATTCGGAAAAAAGCGGTTGACCCGCAGGGGTCCCGTCAATATGTTCCGCAAACCTTTTGGGGCTGGCCGTGACCGCGGCGCTTGAAACCCAGGACTTCCCCGAAGCCCTGAAGTTTCGCCCGGTCAAACGCAGTCTCGGATGTCGGGAGTTAAAGCTTCCCCAAAAGGACCAGTCGATGGCCGCGACCAGTATCCACTGGCGTGTTCGTCGTATTTCGTGTCGGACGCGTCCGCAGGCCTTCGGGCAGATGGCCGTTCCGACACGGCGCCGCATCGGAACGGGAAACCGGCGTGGCGTTGACAAGTGAGGAACGGTCCCCGGTGCGCAAGCGCAGGACCAAACGAGTTTCGGTCTTTCCATCAGGGAAGGCCGCATTGCAGATTTCGGCCCGGTGGCAGACGACCCGCTCGCCGACCGAAGAGTGAGAGAAGCGGACTATGGACAGCCAAAACATCCGCATACGCCTCAAGGCGTTCGATCACCGGGTCCTGGACCAGTCGACCGGGGAGATCGTCAACACGGCGAAGCGCACTGGCGCTCGCGTGCGCGGCCCTATTCCTCTCCCGACCCGGATTGAGAAGTTTACGGTTCTTCGGGGTCCTCATGTGGACAAGAAGAGCCGTGATCAGCTCGAGATTCGCACCCACAAGCGGGTGCTCGACATTGTCGACCCGACCCCGCAGACCGTGGACGCGCTGATGAAGCTCGACCTGGCAGCGGGTGTCGACGTCGAGATCAAGCTCTGAGGGAAGAGATATGCGCTCGGGACTGATCGCTCAAAAACTCGGAATGACCCGCGTCTTCACTGAAGAAGGCGCACACGTTCCGGTCACCGTACTGAAGGTCGACGGCTGTCATGTCGTCGCCCAGCGGACCATGGAAACCGACGGCTACACCGCACTGCAGCTCGGAGCCGGCACCCGTAAGGTGAGCCGGACGACCCAGCCGATGCGCGGCCACTTCGCCAAGGCAAATGTCGAGCCGCGCCAGAAGCTGGTCGAGTTCCGGGTTTCGGAAGATGCTCTGGTCGACGTCGGAGCCGAGCTCTCCGCGGACCATTTCCTGGCGGGTCAGCGGGTCGATGTGACCGGCACCTCGATCGGTAAGGGCTTCGCGGGTTCGATGAAGCGTCACAACTTCGGCGGCATGCGTGCCACCCACGGAGTGTCGCTCTCCCACCGGGCCCACGGCTCGACGGGTTCGAACCAGGAGCCGGGTAAGGTCTGGAAGGGTAAGAAGATGGCCGGCCACATGGGCGACCGTCGGGTGACCACTCAGAACCTGACCATTGTTGCAACGGATGCGGCGCGCGGCCTGATCCTGGTGCGTGGGGCGATCCCGGGTGCCGAGGGCGGCTGGGTCCTTGTGAATGACGCGATCAAGGGCAAGTTGCCCGCCGATCTGCCGTTTCCCGCCGCACTGAAGACTTCCGGCGCTCCCGTCGAGGAGATGACCGATCTGGCGTCCCAGGCCTCCGAGGCAATGGGTGACGAGGCGGATCCGGTTGCAGCCGAAGGCCTGAACACGCCGGTCGAGGTCGATACCGACACCGACGGCGATAAGAAGGACTGAGACGATGAAGGTTGAGGTCAAAACACTGGACGCCGGTTCGGCGGGCGAAATCGAGCTCGACGAGACCGTTTTCGGCCTGGAGCCGCGCCGGGACATTCTGGCGCGCGTGGTGAACTGGCAGCTGGCGAAACGCCGCTCCGGCAGCCATAAGGTCAAGACGATCTCCGAGATTTCGGGCACCACCAAGAAGCCGTTCAAGCAGAAGGGTACCGGTCGGGCTCGTCAGGGCTCGGTCCGTGCGACACAGTTTCGCGGTGGTCAGACCGTCCACGGGCCGGTGGTCCGCGACCACGGACACGACCTTCCCAAGAAGGTTCGCAAGCTGGGCCTCAAGATTGCCCTGTCTGCCAAGGCGAAGGCCGGTCAGCTGATCATTCTCGATCATGCGACCGCCGACGACGGCAAGACCAAGGGTCTGCGCGGCAAGTTCGATGCGCTCGGCTGGGCTTCGGTTCTGGTGATCGACGGTCCGGAGCTGAACGCAGGCTTTGCGCGGGCGGCTCGGAACATTCCGAAGGTCGACGTTCTGCCCCAGCAGGGTGCGAACGTCTATGACATTCTGCGGCGCGACGTGCTGGTTTTGACCCGCGCGGCCGTCGAGACCCTGGAGGCACGACTGAAATGAGCATTCCTCCGTACAGAAAGCGGACCGTCACGGTCAGCCGCGAGCGTGCGTTCGAGATCGTCCGCGCCCCGGTGGTGACCGAAAAGTCCACGATGGGTTCCGAGCATAATCAGGTGACCTTCAAGGTCGCCAAGGATGCTTCGAAGCCCGAGATCAAGTTGGCCGTCGAGCGTCTGTTCGATGTGAAGGTCGAAGCGGTGAACACCTTGGTCGTCAAGGGCAAGCTGAAGCGCTTCAAGGGCCGGATCGGCCGTCGTTCCGATTACAAGAAGGCCGTGGTGACGTTGGCTGAAGGCCAGTCGATCGACATCGTGGCGGGAGTGTGAGCCGATGGCTTTGAAATCCTACAGTCCGACGACACCGAGCCAGCGGCAGCTGGTCATCGTCGATCGGTCCGATCTTTGGAAGGGTAAGCCGGTCAAGAAATTGACCGAGGGTTTGACCAAGTCCGCCGGTCGGAACAACACCGGTCGTATCGTCGTTCGGCGCCGTGGCGGCGGTCACAAGCGGACCTACCGCATCGTCGATTTCAAGCGCACGAAGTTCGACGTCTCGGCTACGGTCGAGCGTCTTGAGTACGATCCCAACCGGACCGCGTTCATCGCGCTGATCACATACGACGACGGCGAGCAGGCCTATATCCTGGCCCCGCAGCGCCTCTCGGTCGGTGACAAGGTTGTCGCCGGCGAAAAGACCGACGTGAAGCCGGGCAATGCCATGCCGCTGCGGTCGATCCCGGTCGGCACCATCATCCACAATGTGGAGATGAAGGCCGGCAAGGGTGGCCAGATTGCACGGTCGGCCGGCACTTACGTGCAGCTGGTCGGTCGGGATGCCGGGTACGCGCTGCTGCGTCTGGGCTCCGGCGAAGTCCGCATGGTTCGGTCCGAGTGCATGGCGACTATCGGCGCCGTGTCCAATCCGGATCAGCAGAATATCAATCTCGGTAAAGCCGGTCGCAATCGTTGGCTGGGTCGCCGTCCGGCGGTTCGCGGCGTTGCGATGAACCCGGTTGATCACCCCCATGGTGGTGGTGAAGGCCGGACGTCAGGCGGTCGTCATCCGGTGACCCCGTGGGGCAAGCCGACCAAGGGTAAGAAAACGCGGAACAACAAGGCGAGTGATCGATTGATCGTTCGTCGCCGCAAGAAGTAACGGAGGTAGTTGTGGCTCGTTCCGTTTGGAAAGGACCGTTCGTCGATGCGTACCTGCTGAAGAAGGCGGATGTATCGCGTGAATCTGGTCGGAATGACGTGATCAAGACCTGGTCGCGCCGCTCGACGATCATGCCGCAGTTTGTCGGCCTGACTTTCGGCGTGCACAACGGCCATAAGTTCGTGCCGGTGATGGTGACCGACCAGATGGTTGGTCACAAGCTCGGTGAGTTCGCGCCGACCCGCACATACTACGGTCATGCGGCTGACAAGAAGGCTCGGCGCTAAGGCGTCGTGAAGGAGCGAGACGATGGGCAAACAAGCAGCAGAGCGGCGGCTTGACGACAGCGAGGCGGTAGCCATCGCACGCAATATTCGGATCAGCCCTCAGAAGCTGAACGTGATTGCGGGCATGATCCGGGGCCAGAGTGCCGAGAAGGCATTGGCAACCCTGACCTTTTCGCGTCGGCGGATCGCCGACACCGTCAAAAAGGCGCTGGAGTCGGCAATCGCAAATGCCGAGAACAATCACCAGCTCGATGTCGACCGGCTGTTCGTCAAGGAAGCCTTCGTCGGGAAGAGCTTCAAGATGAAGCGGTTCCGGCCGCGGGCCCGGGGCCGGGTTGGCAAGATCGAAAAGCCATTCGCCCACCTGACCGTGGTCGTGCGTGAGCGCGAGGAGCAGAACTGATGGGTAACAAGGTCAATCCGATCGGGCTGCGGCTCGGCGTAAATCGCACCTGGGACTCGCGCTGGTTCGCCGGCAAGGGCTATTCGAACCTGCTGCACGAGGACCTGCGTCTGCGGAAGTTCCTTCAGGTGCGCCTCAAGCAGGCCGGTGTCAGCCGGATCATCATCGAACGGCCGGCCAAGAGGGCCCGGATCACGATCTACACGGCGCGTCCGGGTGTGATCATCGGCAAGAAGGGTTCGGACATCGAGAAGCTCCGTCTTGAGCTGTCTCAGATGACCAAGACCGACGTCGCCCTGAACATCGTCGAGATCCGCAAGCCGGAGATCGACGCCAAGCTGGTCGCCGAGAACATCGCTCAGCAGCTGGAGCGCCGGGTGGCGTTCCGCCGGGCGATGAAGCGGGCGGTGCAGTCGGCCATCCGGTTGGGTGCCCAGGGCATTCGGATCAATTGCGGCGGCCGCCTCGGCGGTGCCGAGATCGCTCGGACCGAGTGGTATCGCGAAGGGCGGGTGCCTTTGCACACGCTGCGCGCCGATATCGACTACGGCGAGGCGACGGCTTTCACGACCTACGGCGCATGTGGCGTCAAGGTCTGGGTGTTTAAGGGCGAGATTCTGGCCCACGACCCGATGGCGCAGGACAAGCGGCTGGCGGAGCAGGCTCCGGGCGGCGGCGGTCAGCGGCGCGACTGAACGGCGGAATAAGAGGACGCAAACATGCTCTCTCCGAAGCGCACTAAATTCCGGAAGGCCCATAAGGGGCGTATTCACGGATTGGCTAAGGGCGGAACCGCGCTGAATTTCGGCGCGTACGGTCTGAAGGCGACTGAACCCGCTCGGATCACGGCGCGCCAGATCGAGGCGGCTCGCCGCGCGATCACCCGGCACATTCGTCGTGCCGGCCGGGTCTGGATCCGGATCTTCCCGGATGTGCCTGTGTCCTCCAAGCCGGCAGAGGTCCGGATGGGTAAGGGTAAGGGTACGCCGGAGTTCTGGGTCTGCCGGGTGAAGCCGGGCCGGATCATGTTCGAACTGGATGGCGTGCCGAAGGATCTGGCCGAAGAGGCGTTCCGGTTGGCCGCCGCTAAACTGCCGATTCACACGCGTTTCGTGACGCGTCTCGGCGAGTGACGGAGGGACTTACGATGGCAAACAAGGCCGCGACCGACCTTCGCACCAAGTCGAAGGATCAGCTTTCCGAGCAGCTGCTGCAGCTGCGCAAGGAAGCTTTGAATTTACGTTTCCAGCGCGCCAATGGGACGTTGGAAGGAACCGATCGTATTCGCCAGGTTCGGCGGGAGATCGCCCGTGTTAAGACCGTTCTGAGCGAGCAATCGCGCGCTCAGGCCGCGGCTTGATCCGGCGAGCTAGGGTTTAGGAGAGAGAGATGCCGAAGCGTATCCTCCAGGGCACCGTGGTCAGCGACAAGGCCGACAAGACGGTGGTGGTTCGGGTTCAGCGGCGTGTTATGCACCCGCTGTACAAGAAGTTCATCACGCTGTCGAAGAAGTTCGCTGCCCATGATCCGGAGAACCGGTGCAAGGAAGGTGACAAGGTCCGCATTCAGGAATGCAGGCCCCTGTCGAAGAACAAGAACTTCGAGGTTCTGTACGAAGATGCCGCGGCCAGTGCGTGATCTGCGTAATGGTGGGGATGCCCGTCGGGTGTCCATAGGAATTGGGAGTATCTATAGATGATCCAGATGCAGACGAACCTCGAGGTGGCCGATAATTCCGGCGCTCGGAGGGTGCAGTGCATCAAGGTTCTCGGTGGATCGAAGCGTAAGGTCGCTTCGGTCGGCGATGTGATCGTCGTCTCCGTCAAGGAGGCCATTCCGCGGGGCCGGGTGAAGAAGGGTGACGTGCACCGTGCCGTCATCGTTCGGACCGCTAAGGAAATTCGTCGGAATGATGGCTCGGCCATCCGTTTCGACCGCAATGCCGCCGTCCTGATCAACAAGCAGGGCGAGCCGATCGGGACCCGTATCTTCGGTCCGGTGACGCGCGAGCTGCGGGCGAAGCGTTTCATGAAGATCATTTCGCTTGCGCCGGAGGTGCTGTAATGGCCGCTCGGATTAAAAAGGGCGATCGTGTGGTCGTGACCACCGGTCGCGACAAGGGCAAATCCGGCGAGGTGACGCGGGTTATCCCGAAAGATAACCGCGTCCTCGTGCAGGGCGTGAACATGATCAAGCGCCACCAGACGCAGACCCAGGGTCAGGCCGGTGGCATTGTCGAGCGAGAGGCGGCCATCCACGTATCGAACGTGATGATCGCTGATCCGAAGTCGGGGGAGCCAACCCGTGTTGGCTTCAAGACGCTGGAAGACGGTAAGAAAGTCCGTTTCGCCAAGCGTTCCGGCGAAGTAATCGACGCTTGAGCCGGGGACGAGGTGACGACATGACTCGGATGAGAGAGTTGTACGATACGGCGGTTCGCCCGGAGTTGATGGAGAAGTTTGGCTATGCCAGCGCTCTCCAGGTTCCGCGGCTCGATAAGGTCGTGCTGAATATGGGTGTCGGTGAAGCGGTTGCGGATTCCAAGAAGATCCAATTCGCGATCGACGAGATGGCTCGGATTGCCGGTCAGAAGCCGGTGGTGACCCGCGCCAAGAATTCGATCGCCGGCTTCAAGCTGCGCGAGGGCATGCCGATCGGCGTGAAGGTGACTTTGCGGCGTGAGCGGATGTACGAGTTCATCGACCGTCTGGTGACCATCGCGTTGCCGCGGGTTCGGGATTTTCGGGGTCTGAATCCGAAATCCTTCGATGGTCGCGGCAACTACGCGCTCGGCATCAAGGAGCAGATCGTGTTTCCGGAAATCGACTACGATAAGGTCGATACGGTCCGGGGCATGGACATCATCGTGTGTACCACGGCGAAGACGGACGACGAGGCGCGCGAATTGCTGAAGCGCTTCCAGTTTCCGTTCGTCAACTGAGCCGGTCGGAGGACGAGATGGCGAAGAAAAGTTCAATCGAGAAGAACAAGAACCGCGCGAAGTTGGCGGTGCGGTACGCGGCGAAGCGGGAGCGGCTGAAGGCGGTCGCGACCGACAAGTCGGCGCCGATGGAGGAGCGGTTCGCCGCGAACCTGAAGTTGGCTGAGATGCCGCGCAACGGGGCCAAGATTCGGATCCGTAACCGGTGCGAGCTGACGGGACGTCCGCGCGGGGTCTATCGCAAGTTCAAGCTCTCGCGCATTGCGCTGCGGGATCTCGGTACGTCGGGACAGATCCCCGGCATCGTCAAGTCGAGCTGGTAAGGAAGGGGACGGTCCATGACTATGAGCGATCCTCTCGGGGACATGCTGACACGGATCCGCAACGCCCAAGGCGCGCGGAAGACCATTGTCGTCAGCCCGGCCTCGAAATTGCGCGCCAACGTCCTTGACGTTTTGCAGCGTGAAGGGTTTATCCGGGGCTTCAGCGAAGCTGAACTGCGCCCGGGCATCAGTGAAATCACCATCGAGCTGAAGTATCACGAAGGCTCGCCGGTGATTAAGAAGATCAAACGGGTGTCGCGGCCGGGACGGCGGGTCTACCGCAAGATCAAGGACTTGCCGCGCGTCTACAACGGGCTGGGGATTGCGATCCTCTCGACCCCGCGGGGCGTAATGTCCGACAATGAGGCCCGCGCTGCCAATGTTGGCGGCGAGGTCCTCTGCCAGGTATTCTGATCGGAGGCGACAATGTCGCGCGTTGGTAAAAATCCCGTAAGTGTGCCGAGCGGTGTGTCCGTTGAGGTTCTTTCGGAGTCGATTAAGGCGAAGGGTAAGCTCGGTGAGCTGACCGTTCCGTACGAGCCGACCGAGGTCGAGGTGAAGGTTGACGGCGACAGTGTTGTCGTAAGCCCTCTCAAGAACTCGAAGCGGGCACGTTCGTTGTGGGGTACGACCCGGGCGTTGGTGAACAACGTCGTCAAGGGCGTGTCCGAAGGATTCACGGTCGAGCTGGAGATCAACGGCGTTGGTTATCGCGCCGCGGTTGAGGGCAAGGAACTCGTCTTGAACGTGGGCTACAGCCATCCGGTTCGGTATCCGATCCCGGCGGGTATCACGATGAAGTGCGAGCGTCCGACCGCGATTTCTATCAGCGGATCCGATAAGCAGGTGGTTGGTCAAATCGCGAGCGAAATTCGCGGCTACCGTCCGCCCGAGCCGTTCAAGGGCAAGGGTGTCAAGTATGCGACCGAGACCGTCCTGCGTAAGGAAGGCAAGAAGAAGTAAGGAGCCGACCGATGCAGTCTTCAAGAAGTCTTTTCAAGCGTCGGCAGATGCGCGCTCGCGCGCAGATCCGGCGGAAAGCGAATGGCCGCCCGCGTTTGTCGGTGTTCCGTTCGTCCAAGCATATCTATGCGCAGGTTATCGACGATCTTCAGGGTGTTACCTTGGTCGCGGCGAGCACGCTCGACAAGGATCTGAAGGGTAAGTTGAAGACCGGCGCCGACGTCGCCGCGGCTACCGAGGTCGGTAAGCTGGTTGCTGAGCGGGCTGTGAAGGCCGGTCTCGGTGATGTGGTGTTCGATCGGGGTGGCTACATCTACCACGGCCGCGTCAAAGCCCTCGCCGAGGGTGCGCGTGAAGCTGGGCTCAAGTTCTAAGGATTTCATGATGGCACGTCCGGACAGAAACGATCGCAACCGCGAGGACTCGGAATTCGTCGAGAAGCTCGTTGGCATTAACCGTGTTGCCAAAGTGGTGAAGGGTGGCCGGCGGTTTGGCTTCGCGGCAATCGTGGTGGTCGGTGACCAGCGCGGCCGGGTCGGCTACGGTGCGGGTAAGGCCCGTGAGGTGCCGGAGGCGATCCGCAAGGCGACCGAGGCCGCCAAGAAGACCATGGTACGGGTTCCGCTCCGCGAGGGCCGGACACTGCACCATGACATCAACGGGCGCTATGGTGCCGGTCGTGTTGTTCTGAGAGCGGCTCCTGCCGGTACCGGGATCATCGCGGGTGGTCCGATGCGTGCGATTTTTGAGGCGCTGGGTGTTCATGACGTGGTTGCCAAGTCGATTGGGACTTCGAACCCGCACAACATGATCAAGGCGACCTTCGACGCGCTTCAGAATCTGTATGCGCCGCGGTCGATTGCGGCTAAGCGTGGCAAGAAGGTTTCCGAGATCTTCGGGCGTGGGCCGCAGGCCGACGGTCAGGGTGACGGTGACGCCGCTGAGGCGGTTGCAACGGCCGAATAAGGCCGCTGTCGAAACGGGCCGCCTCGCAGTAGAGCCGAGGCCGACGGAGACGAGAGATGACGGATAAGAAAGTGACCGTGCGCCAGGTGCGCAGTGGCCTGGGCCGGAAAAAAGATCAGATCGCGACCCTTCAGGGGCTCGGTCTGGGCAAGCTGAACCGGACCAAGACGCTGGAAGACACGCCGTCGGTGCGGGGCATGATCGATAAGGTGAAGCACCTGGTCGAGGTTGTCGACCCGGCGTGACAGGTCGCGCGAACCTTCGCGGCGAACCAAGTTCAAGGATGAGTGCCATGCGACTGAACGAACTGAAAGACAACGAAGGTGCCACCCACGCGCGTAAGCGGGTTGGGCGCGGAACCGGTTCGGGTCTGGGCAAGACCAGCGGCAAGGGCCACAAGGGTCAGAAGGCGCGGAGCGGCGTGGCCGTGAACGGCTTCGAGGGCGGCCAGATGCCGCTCTTCCGGCGTCTGCCGAAGCGTGGCTTCAACAACATCTTCTCGAAGCAGTTCGATGAGGTGAATGTGGGGCGCATTCAGAAGGCGGTGGATGTCGGTCGCCTGGACGCCGGAAAGCCCGTCGACGCGGCAGCCCTCAAGGCGGCTGGATTGACCTCTGGCAAGGCCCGGGACGGCATTCGTCTGCTTGCACAGGGCGAGATCAAGTCCAAGATTGATATTCATGTCGCCGGCGCCTCGAAGGCCGCCGTTGCGGCGGTCGAGAAGGCCGGCGGGTCCGTTGTCCTTCCGACACCGAAGGCTGGGGCAGCGTCCTAACAGGCGCTGTTACTGGACGGTTTCCGGAGTAACTTGAGGCAGGACGCGCAATGGCGACCCAAGCCGAACAGCTCGCATCGCAGATTAATTTTGGCGCCTTTTCAAAGGCGACCGATCTCAAGAAGCGCATCTGGTTCACGCTTGGTGCGCTGATTGTGTATCGGTTGGGCACCTATGTCCCGCTGCCGGGCATCGATCCGGTCGCCCTGCAGTCGATCTTCGAGCAGAGCTCCGGTGGCGTCATCGGGATGCTGGACATGTTTGCCGGCGGTGCGCTGAGCCGGATGTCGATCTTCGCGCTGAACATCATGCCTTACATCTCCGCTGCCATCATCATGCAGTTGATGACTGCGGTCAGTCCGAACCTGGAGGCTCTCAAGAAGGAGGGCGAGACCGGGCGCAAGAAGATCAATCAGTACACCCGGTATCTGACCGTGCTGCTGTGCGCGGTTCAGGCCTACGGGATATCGGTCGGACTAGAGAATCTGCCTGGTCCACGCGGTCCTGCGGTTGTCGATCCGGGCATGTTTTTCCGGGCGACCACCGTCATCACGTTGGTGGGCGGTACGGTTTTCCTGATGTGGCTCGGTGAGCAGATCACCGCGCGCGGCGTCGGAAACGGAATTTCTCTGATCATCTTCTCAGGCATTGTGGCCTCTCTGCCGGCGGCCCTGGCCGGGTTGTTCGAATTGGGCCGGACCGGCGCGATGTCGACCCTGTTCATCCTGGCCGTGCTGATCCTGGCTGTTGCTGTGATTGCCTTCATCTGCTTCATCGAGCGGTCTCAGCGCCGGATCTTGGTCCAGTATCCGAAGCGGCAGGTCGGCAGCCGGATGATGGGGGGCGAGAGCTCTCACTTGCCGCTCAAGATCAACGTCTCGGGTGTGATCCCGCCGATCTTCGCGAGTTCGATCCTGCTGATGCCGGTGACTGTTGCTCAGTTCTCCGTGCAGGGGCAGGGCGACAGCGCCCCAGGCTGGTTGACCACGGTCACCACGCTGCTGGGCCATGGTCAGCCGCTCTACATCGCGCTTTACGTGGCGATGATCGTATTCTTCGCATTCTTCTACACGGCGATCGTTTTCAATCCGCAGGAGACCGCCGAGAATCTCCGTAAGTATGGTGGGTTCGTGCCGGGTATTCGGCCGGGCAAGAATACGGCGGATTATCTCGACTACGTGCTGACCAGGTTGACGGTCGTCGGTGCCGCCTATCTCGCGCTCGTCTGTATTCTGCCGGAGTTGTTGATCAGTCAGTATGCGGTGCCGTTCTACTTTGGTGGTACAAGCTTGCTGATTGTCGTGACGGTGACGATGGATACGGTCGCCCAAATTCAGTCCCATCTGCTGGCGCATCAGTACGAGGGTCTGATTAAAAAGTCTAAAATTCGGGGGAGACGCGGATGAACTTGATGCTGTTGGGTCCGCCGGGTGCGGGCAAGGGCACCCAGGCGAAGCGGATCGAAAACCGGCACGGGGTCAAGCAACTCTCCACGGGGGATATGCTGCGGGCGGAGGTGGCTTCGGGATCTGATCTCGGGAAGCGCGCAAAGGGCATAATGGAAGCTGGTCAGTTGGTTCCGGATGAGGTGATCGTCTCGATGATCTCGAAGCGGATCGAGGCACCGGACTGCGCAAAGGGCTTCATCCTCGATGGGTTTCCCCGGAATGTGGCGCAGGCAGAAGCTCTGGATGGAATGTTGGCCGAGAAGGGTGTTGCGATAGAGCACGTGATCCTGTTCGAGGTTGATGAGGATGCGATGGTTGCACGCATTCTGAATCGCGCGGCCGAAGAAGGCCGCACCGATGATACCGAGGCGACGCTTCGCAAGCGGCTGGACGTATATCGTGATCAGACGGCGCCGATCATTCCGCACTACCGGAAGAAAGGCGCGCTGAAGACCGTGGATGGCATGGCCTCTATGGACGAGGTTGCGGCCCAGATCGAAAAGGTCCTGGGGGCGGCCTGAAGGGCCCCGGAGAAGAGTTTCACCCGTCGCGCGACGACGACAGGCGGCTGCCGGTAGGAAGCGGCGGCCGATAGTCGCAGCGGGGCGAAATTTGTACGGTTGACCTGGGCTTGTTCGTGCATATAATCCGCGCCCCTGAGTTCTACGAATTCGGGTGATGCGGCAGCAGCGCGGGCAGGTGAAGGGATCAAGGGATCGCTTCGCACGGCTCGCGTTGAGTTTGTTGCGGTTTTGAAAGACGAGGAGATACGACGTGGCGCGCATCGCAGGCGTAAACATTCCGACCCAGAAACGCGTCAAAATCGCGTTGACCTACATCCACGGGATCGGCGATACGACCGCGGGCAAGATCTGTGAGGACATCGGCATTCCTGAAAGCCGGCGTGTCAACGATCTGACCGAGGACGAGCTTTCCCGCCTGCGCGAGGCGATCGACCGCGACCTTTTGGTCGAGGGTGATCTGCGCCGCCAGACGGCAATGAACATCAAGCGCCTGATGGATCTGGGCTGCTATCGCGGCCTGCGTCACCGTAAGGGGCTGCCGGTTCGCGGTCAGCGGACCCACACCAACGCTCGGACCCGCAAGGGCCCGGCTAAGGCAATCGCCGGTAAGAAGAAGTAACGAGCGGGCGCGAGAGGACTTTTAAGATATGGCGAAGCAACCTACCCAGACTCGTGTCCGTCGGCGTGAGAAAAAGAACATCACGTCCGGCGTCGCGCATGTCAGTGCGACCTTCAACAATACGATGATCACCATCGCGGACGCCCAGGGCAACGCGATTTCCTGGTCCTCGGCCGGTGCGATGGGCTTCAAGGGCTCTCGTAAATCGACCCCGTATGCGGCGCAGGTCGCAGCCGAGGATGCCGGTCGTAAGGCGACCGAACATGGTGTTAAGACCATTGAGGTCGAGGTTTCCGGTCCGGGTTCGGGACGGGAATCGGCCTTGCGGGCGCTTCAGACCGTCGGCTTCCAGGTTACCGCGATCCGCGACGTGACGCCGATCCCGCACAACGGCTGCCGTCCGCGTAAGCGTCGGCGGGTTTAGGGGGTCGAGAGAACGTTGGATCCGGAAGGAGCTCTTTTCGGATTGCAGACGCAGCCAGCCGCGGTTCGATTTGTACGAGGCGCGTTTCGAACACCCCGCCGGGCACATGTGTAGCCGGCGGGTGTTCCTTTGACGAATGAGGTTCAAGCCGTGATTCAAAAGAATTGGCAAACCCTGATTAAGCCGAACAAGCTCGAGGTCCAGCCGGGTTACGATCCGAAGCGGATCGCGACGGTTGTCGCCGAGCCGCTGGAGCGGGGGTTCGGCCTCACGCTCGGCAACGGGCTGCGGCGGGTTCTGCTGTCATCTCTTCAGGGGGCAGCGGTCACGGCGATCCAGATCGACGGTGTGTTGCACGAGTTCTCGAGTGTGCCGGGCGTCCGTGAGGACGTGACCGACATCGTGCTGAACATCAAGGCGATCGGCATCCGTATGACGGGTGAAGGTCCGAAGCGGATGCGTTTGAAGGCCGAGGGTCCGGGCGAAGTGACCGCCGGGATGATCGAGACCGTGTCCGATATCGAGATCATGAACCCGAGCCTCGTGATCTGCACCCTGGACCGGGAAGCCTCGCTTTCGATGGAACTGACGGTTGAAACTGGCAAGGGTTACGTCCCGGCCAGCGCCAATCGGCCGGAGGACGCACCGATCGGGCTGATCCCGGTTGATGCGGTATTCTCGCCGGTGCGTCAGGTGGCCTACAAGATCGACAACACCCGGGTCGGCCAGGTAACGGATTACGACAAGCTTTCGGTGACGGTCGAGACGGACGGCTCGTTGAGCCCTGAGGATTCGGTCGCTTACGCGGCGCGGATTCTTCAGGACCAGCTGCAGCTGTTCATCAACTTTGAAGAGCCGACCCACCATACCGACCACGAGGAGGTGAGCGATCTTCCGTTCAACAAGAACCTGCTGCGCAAGGTCGATGAGCTGGAACTGTCGGTCCGCTCCGCGAATTGCCTTAAGAACGACAATATCGTCTATATCGGCGACTTGGTTCAGAAGTCCGAGCCCGAGATGCTCCGGACTCCGAATTTCGGTCGGAAGAGCCTGAACGAGATTAAGGAGGTTCTGTCCTCCATGGGTCTGTCGCTCGGGATGGAAATCACCAATTGGCCGCCGGAAAATATCGAAGAGCTCGCCAAGCGGCTCGAAGAGCCCTATTGAGCAACGGCCTGACGAAGGAGACGGAAAATGCGCCACGGCAATAGCGGTCGTAAACTGCACCGCACGCCCAGCCACCGGAAGGCCCTGTTCCGCAACATGGCGGCGGCCTTGATTAAGCACGAGCAGATCCTCACCACGCTGCCGAAGGCCAAGGAATTGCGCCCGGTCGTGGAGAAGCTGATCACCAAAGCCAAGCGCGGTGGGCTGCATGCCCGTCGTCTGGTTCTGGCCGATCTGCAGGATGAGGCAATGACCCGGAAGCTGTTTGACGTGATCGCCACGCGGTATGGGGATCGGTCCGGCGGGTACTGTCGGGTGATGAAGGCCGGTTTCCGCTACGGCGACTCGGCTCCCATGGCTGTGATCGAGTTCGTGGACCGGGACGAGGACGCCCGCGGTCAGGACTCCGGTCCGGTGATGGTCAAGGAAGACGAGATGGAATCGGTTGCGGCGTAAAACACGTTGAGTAGTCCGTATCGACTTCGGGCGGCCGCAGGGCCGCCCGTTTTCGTTTGCGATTCACTTCGCGGCGTGTGGTGTCGGTGCCGGTGTATCCGTCAGTCGGCGCAATCGACCATTGCCGCAATCTCGAACACGGCCATGTCGTCTGGATGGGCGTGAACCAGGGCCTTGAGATCGGCGGTCAGCAGTTCCGCTGCAACCACATCTCCCACCGCCTCATGGGTCATTGCCAGGTTGGCAGCCCCCTTCGCCTGTGCGAGGCGGATTTTCGGATTGTCATCTTGCGCGACCGACAGGCCGGCCAGATCGTCGTGGATGAGTTGCGCCTCATCCCGCCGATTGTTCTGGCAGAGATCGGTAATGAGGTTGAAGGCGGCCTCGGCCAGGCGGCCCGTGATCGGGTCTCCGGACGCCGGAAGGACGGCGAGCTTGGACAGGAGGTCGAAGGCCTTCAGCGCGTTCTGGTGGTGTTGTCGCGTTCCCAGCCGGGTGACCAGAACGAAAGCGGCGTCCGAGGCGATGTCGATCAGGCCTTCATCTGTCGGTGAACCGATTGCGGTGTCGAACAATGTCTCAAGTTCGGCAATGGCCGCGTCCGGAGACCCGGTCCGCGCGGTCCAGGCGAGGCGGTTGAAACGTCCGCGCGCCACCTGCAGGGACACCCGCTTTTCGTCCGGAAAGATGTGTGAAAGGGCATCGAGTTCCCGTGTCATATGCTCGGCCACCGTCTCGCGCCCCGCTTCCAGTGTCAGGGCGATCAGATTGGCAGCAGCCTTCGCCCGAGCGCCGGTCAGGTCTGAGTCCGCAGGGAAGTTGTCGGAGAGTAACGCGATTCCGAAATAGGTTTCGATTGCAGCGTCCAACTGATCGGCACCAGCCTCCGCCAGCATCAGATCGTTCGAGGCCTCGGCAAAGGCGCGTCGGGTCGTCGGATCGGGTGACGGCTGTTGCGCGAGCTGCGCCAGAAGCGCGTTGACGCGGCGCACCAGGTCCAGTTCGCCAAGTCCACGTCCAATCGCGGCCAGCCGGAGACTGCCGCAGACCGCCGCCCGGGTGATGTCCTGGGTCTCGAAATGGATCGTTGTGAGGGCTTCGAGTTCAGCGAAAGCGTCGAGTGCGTGGGCCAGGTCGTCCTCTGGCAGGGCCATCCGATTGTCGGCGGCCGCGTCTGCGAACGTTTGCTCCACCTCCTTGATGGCAAGGACCGCCCGTTCGGCGCGGGCGATGGCTTTGGAGGTATCTCTTGAACCCAATGACATGGGGTCTCCAAACTCCGGTGCGAGGGGGACCCTGCTGCGCCCGGATTGCCGTGGACGTCGTGACCTGGACGTCCCATCTATGAAACGGTAGCACAGAGCCATCTGACATCAACCGACCATGAGCATCACCGGATGAGATTCCTGTCCTTCAGATCACGTTTGCAACGGCGTTTTTCAGTGCATCCGGCGCTCCTGGTAGTCTTTTGCGCAGTCTTCCTGAGCGCCGACGTTGCACCGGGAGATGCACAGACCCGTTTGGTGCCGGAAAGTCGAGGTGAGATCTCACTGAGCTTTGCGCCTCTGGTCCGTGATGCGGCCCCGGCGGTGGTCAATGTCTATACCCGAATGACCGTGAAACAGGCGCCGCGCGCGCCGATTTTCGACGACCCGTTCTTCAAGCGCTTCTTCGGCGATCTGATTCCCCAGATGCCGCAGCGGAGGCGCGAAGCGAACTCGCTCGGCTCCGGCGTGATCATCGACCCCTCCGGGCTGATCGTCACCAATGCGCACGTGGTGAAGGGCGCGGACACGATCACCGTTGTTCTGGCCGACAGGCGGGAGCTGGATGCGACCCTGCTGCTGGAGGATGCCAAGACCGACCTTGCGATCCTTCGGATTGAGGCGGGAGGACCGCTGCCCTTTGTGGAGTTGCGGGACAGCGACAGTCTGGAAGTCGGGGATCTGGTGCTGGCGATCGGCAATCCGTTCGGCGTCGGACAGACGGTCACGATGGGAATCGTGTCGGCCCTGGCGCGGACCAATGTCGGGATCGGCGACTACAGTTTCTTCATCCAAACCGACGCGTCGATTAATCCCGGCAACTCCGGCGGCGCCCTGATCGGCATCGACGGCAAGCTGGTCGGAGTAAATACGGCGATCTTTTCGTCGACGAGAGGCCCCGCGGCCGGGTCTGTCGGGATCGGCTTTGCCGTGCCGTCGAATATGGTGCGAGCGGTCGTCCGCGCGGCGGAGAGCGGCAAGGTGGTCCGCCCCTGGCTCGGCGCGCGGGCCCAGAGCGTGGACAGCGACATGGCCGCGAGCTTCGGTCTGAGCCGTCCGGTTGGCGCCGTGGTGACAGAGGTGTTCGCCGGAGGTCCGGCAGATCAGGCCGGATTGCAGGTCGGCGATGTGGTTCTGGCGGTGGACGAGCAGGAAGTCGGCGATTTCGGCGCCCTGCGCTATCGGATCGCGACCTACAGCCCGGGCGACAGGGTGTCTTTCGACGTGCTGCGCGATGGCGACAGGTTGCAGCTTGATCTCCCGATGGAGGCGCCGAGCAGCCGTCCGGACCCCATGGTCACGGATATCCGGACGCGCAGTCCCTTCAACGGCGTGCGGGTCGCGAATCTGTCGCCGGCATTTGCGCTGGAAGAGGGGTTCGACGATATGTCCAGGGGGGTCGTCGTACTGGCCCTGGCGCGCGGTTCGCCTGCAGAGCGGCTCGGCTTGCGACGTGCGGACCAGATCGTCGCCGTAAACGGGCGGGCTGTCGGGTCCGTATCGGATCTCCTGAGCGCCACAAAGGTCGATGCCAAGACCTGGGACATCGCGATCCGGCGCAACGGCAAGCAGCTGACCGCCAAGGTCCGCGACCAGTGAGCCTGTTCGAGGGACAGGCCCCCCGCCCGCTCGCCGACCGGCTGCGCCCGTCCGTGATCGAGGAGGTGGTCGGTCAGGACCATCTGCTCGGGCCGGAGGCGCCGATCGGCCGGATGCTCGTCAAGGGGCGTCTGGCCTCGATGATCCTGTGGGGACCGCCGGGCTGCGGCAAGACCACCATCGCGCGGCTGCTGGCGGATCGGACCGATCTTGAGTTCGTGGCACTCTCTGCGGTTTTCTCGGGCGTGGCGGACCTGAAGAAGGCCTTCGAAGCGGCCCGCGCCCGACGCAAGGACGGTCGCGGGACCCTGCTGTTCGTCGACGAGATTCACCGGTTCAACCGGGCCCAGCAGGACGGATTTCTGCCCTTCGTGGAAGATGGGACCGTCATTCTGGTCGGGGCGACGACGGAAAATCCATCCTTCGAGTTGAACGCGGCTGTCTTGTCGCGCGCCCAGGTCTTTGTGCTGAAGCGGCTGGACGATGCGGCCCTGGAGCGGCTTATCGCCCGCGCGGAGCAGGAGGAAGGTCGTCCGTTGCCCGCCACCGAGGAGGGTCGGGTCACCCTGGTGGCGATGGCCGACGGCGACGGGCGCTATCTGCTGAACATGGTGGAGGAGGTCTTCGAGATCGCCGGCCGGACGCCGCTCGACGGCGCTGCGATCGCTGCCGGAATCCAGCGCCGGGCACCGGTCTACGACAAGAACAAGGACGAGCACTACAACCTGATCAGTGCCTTGCATAAGTCGCTGCGCGGCTCGGATGCCGATGCGGCCCTGTACTGGCTGCACCGTATGATGATCGGGGGCGAGGACATGGCGTATGTCCTGCGCCGGCTGACCCGGTTCGCGGTCGAGGACATCGGCCTGGCGGATCCCGCAGCGGTGACGCAGGCGATCGCGGCCTGGGAGACTTATGATCGGCTCGGTTCGCCCGAGGGTGATCTGGTGGTCAGCCAATTGGTGATCTATCTGGCGATCGCACCGAAATCCAATGCCGCTTACAAGGCCCATGGGGCGGCCGCTCGTGCCGCCAAACAGACGGGCTCTCTCATGCCGCCTGCCCATATTCTCAACGCGCCGACGAAGCTCATGCAGGAGATCGGCTACGGCAAGGGTTACGCGTACGACCACGATGCGGAGGACGGATTCTCGGGCCAGGACTATTTCCCGGATGATATGGACCGTATGCGGTTCTACCGGCCGGTCGAGCGTGGGTTCGAACGAGAATTGAAGAAACGCGCGGAGTATTTCGACAAGCTCAGGGCGAAGCGGCGGGAGATCTAGATTGCCCTGTACTTGAGCGACTCCGACTGGCGGCCAAGACGTTGCATTGAAACGTGCTATCCTTGCCCATGAATCCTAAATCGAGGACCGGGCCGACCGAGCGACCGGCATCATGAAATGGACGACGCGAGCCCCAAGCCTCTTCGGGTCGATTGCCGAGGTCCTGCCCCGGTTCCGAACCGAGGGATGCCGGGCGCTTGCCGAGGGGTACGCGTCGTTGTTGGTGGAACAGAACGCCAGAGTTCCGGCGAAGAACAGCCTTGATATCAGCCGGTTCGTGTCTGCAATCCCTCATCTCGTTCTGGCGGCCATCACCAAACCGGATCGGTGCATCTATCGCTTGGCTGGTGAGGAGATGAAGAAGAGAATCGGCATGAATCCGACAGGCAAGAATTACTACGATTTCGTCCCAAAGGACCGGTTCGCGCACGCCAGCCATGCCATGCACATGGTGGTCGACGTACCCTCCGCGTTTCGGGCCGATATCGCACAGCAGTACTCGGACGGCCGTGCTCGGATGATCGAAGTTTTCGCGGTGCCGCTGGGATCTGACGACCCGGCGGTAGACGGTTTTATCTTGTTCGCGGATTGCGAGGTGAGTGGCCCAATGGTGAGCCTGCCGACGGATCGCATGCTGCTAGGGGCGAATGTCCTTGCCCGCGATCTGATCGATCTCGGCTATGGAGTGGACCGCAGCTTCGTCGATCGCGTGGTTGCCGACTGACCATCAGGGCTTCCGCCGCCGCACCGTTCCGGTGTCCGCGATCTGAAACTCCCAGCCCGCCCCCTGCGTCCCGGTCAGGTCCAGATGGCCGCCCAGGAAACTGAGACGCTCCAGATCTTTTCCCTTCGCGCTGCAGAGGCGCTTCTCAGGCGTGATACGCGCGCTGCAGTTATGCGTCCACACTGGTTGCCCGGCTAACCCTCAATGTCTGTCGGCACCATGGTCTGCGGTTGGGCTTCCGGGCCGTCGTTTGCGAAAGCCGTCTGTGCCAAGATCACGGTCGAGACGAATGTGGGCGTCACCCAGATCCCCGACCCCGAACCCCATAGGTCTGCAAGGCGGACTCCCAAGACAGAGAAGGTAACCACAGGATGGCCACCGATGCTCGAATCCGACCAGACCTGTCTTTTCAAAGCGTACTGAGAATTCAGAGAACGCTATGAAAAAACTGAATAAAACAGGCGCTCCAATATTCGACTCATTTGTCGGTATCGACTGGTCTGGGGCGAAGGGGGCACGTCTCAAGGGTCTTCAGGTCGCCGAGTGTCGCGCGGCGGATCGTAAGGCGCCGGTCCTTCTCAATGGTCCGCAGCGCTCAGGGTTCTGGCGTCGCGCGGACGTTCTGGATCTTCTGTCGGGACGGATCGCCGCTGGAGAACGGATGCTGGTGGGAATCGACTTCGCCTTCGCCTACGCGCATCACGACGTCGGCGCTTATTTCCCGGAGTTTTCCGGTTCGCCCGTGACGGTGCGGGATCTTTGGCGCTATGTCGACGGGTTCGGCCGCGCCGATGACGATCTTTACGGGGCCAAGATTTATGCTGAGGGATCGCCGGTTCGCGACCATTACATGGCCCCCAACTGGAAGGGCGCGCGCTACACGCTCCGGCAACGTGTGACCGAACGTGTCTGCCAGGCCCAGCACACCAGTCCGCACCCGGTCTTCAAGTGCATCGGCGCCGCGAATGTGGGCACAGGCTCGCTTGCCGGCATGCGGATGCTGTACCACCTTGGCCGGCGGTGCGGGAACCGGGTCCAGGTTTGGCCCTTCGATGGAACCCGACCTGACGGGCCGACACTCTGCGAGATCTTCCCTCGACTCTATTTCAAGCGGGCCGGCTTGGACCCCCGCGCCTGGAGGAACCCCGAGACGATAGACGCCGCGCTCTCGGCCTACGGCGCCGATGCCTATCGGGGGCCCGCCCTTGAGACGGAAGACGAAGCCGACGCGGTCGTCTCAGCCGCCGCCCTCCGTGGGTTGTCCGCCAAACCGGAACTCTGGGACGCGCCGGAAACCAGATCGGAATCCGCCCTGGAAGGCTGGATATTCGGCGTCGAGTAGGATACTTCCCGCAGCATGAAGATGTTGCTTGCGGTCGCATTGGGCGGTGCCTTTGGCGCTGTGGCCCGCTACAAGGTCATTGGCTGGGTCGGACACCTTGCCGGACATGGATTCCCATGGGGCACGCTGGCGGTCAACGTTCTGGGCTCGTTCCTGATGGGGGTTCTGATCGAGGCGGGCGCTCTGAAGTTTAACCTGTCGAACGAGATGCGCGGGTTTCTTGCAGTCGGTACCCTGGGTGCCTTCACCACCTTCTCAACCTTCGCCTTGGATTTCGCGGCCCTGTGGCAGCGCGGTGAAGCGCTTCCGGCGGTGATCTATGCCGTGGCGTCGAGCAGTCTGGCGATCCTGGCGCTGTTCGCGGGCCTGGCGACGGTCCGGGCGACGATCTCATGAGCGGCGGTGTCGAGACCCGGGCGGTGGCGCAGGACGAGTCGGAGGAGCGGTTGGACCGTTGGTTCAAGCGGTACTATCCGGGTCTGTCGCACGGACGGCTGGAGAAGCTGCTGCGGACCGGGCAGATCCGGGTCGACGGCAAGCGGGCGAAGGCGAACCAGCGCCTCGATGCCGGCCAGGCGATCCGAATTCCGCCGCTCGACGCCGAAACGGTTCGCGCACCGGAAACGAAGAAGCCGAAACCGTCGGGCCTGCAGATGGAAGCCGACGATCCGGTGGTCGGCCAGCTGCTCGAGTCGATCCTGCACATGGATGACGAAATGATCGTCATCAACAAGCCCGCCGGGCTGGCCGTGCAGGGGGGCAGCGGTACCAAGGTTCATGTGGATGCGGCCCTGGACCATCTGAAGTTCGGCAAAGTCGACCGACCCAGGCTGGTTCATCGCTTGGACAAGGATACGTCCGGCGCGCTGGTCCTGGCCCGGTCCCAGGCGGCGGCACGGCATCTGACCCAGGCATTTCGGCATAAGGCGACGTTGAAGATCTATTGGGCTCTGGTGGTCGGTGAGCCGAAAATGGCATCCGGTGAAATCGATGCGCCGCTCCAAAAGCGTCCGGGTCGGCTGGGCGAGAAGATGGAGATCGACGACGAAGGCAAGCGCGCGGTGACCCGGTATCGGATCATCGAACGTCTGGGGGGCAAGGTCACCTGGGTGGCGATGTATCCGGTCACCGGACGCACCCACCAACTGCGGGTACATATGTCGGAAATCGACTGCCCGATCCTGGGAGACGGAAAATACGGTGGCCAAGAGGCTTTTTTGCACGGGGAGGGGGTCAGCCGTAAGCTGCACCTGCACGCGCGTGCGCTGCGGCTGCCGGGTACGGGCGGTAAGACGATCGAGGTGATTGCACCGCTGACCGATCACCTCAAACGGTCTTGGAGCTTCTTCGATCTGAGCGAGTCGTCCGGACGTGATCCGTTCGGGGACTTCGAGGACTGAGACGATGGCGACCGGGCCCTTGAAACTCTGCGCATTCGATCTCGACGGGACTTTGATCGACAGTCAGTTCCACATTGTGGCCGCGATGACCAAGGCCTTCAAGCTGGAGGGGTTGGCGGTACCGCCCCCGGCGGCGGTTCGTAAGGTCATCGGCCTGTCTCTGGACGACGCGATAAGAACCCTTTCGCCCGAGGTCTCAGGCCTGTGGATCGAGCGGGTCGGCAACCGGTACCGGGACGCCTATTTCGACAGTAAGCAGAACAGCGGGGATATCGAGCCGTTGGCGGAGGGGACCTTGCAGATGTTGGACGGTCTGACTCAGGCCGGATGGCAGTTGGCGATTGTGACGGGCAAAGGCCGGCGGGGTCTGATGTCGGTTTTGGACAGCCATGGCTTGCGCTCGCGCTTCGTCGTGCTCAAATCTGCTGACGATGGTCCTGGTAAGCCGGATCCGACGATTCTGCTCGATGCGATTGAAGAGGCGGGGGCCGTCTCTGGAACGACCGTGATGATCGGAGACACCGTGTTCGATCTCCAGATGGCCAGGGCCGCCCGGGTGGCGAGCATCGGCGTCACTTGGGGCTATCACAGCCGCGATATGCTGCTGGCGGAACGTCCGGCGGCCATGATCGAACGGTTCGCGGAATTGCCGGATGTGGCAGAGCGGGCCGTCTTCGGCAGAATGGGGGGCTAGAAGGCATGCGCTGGACACGGATCCTCGCCGGTGTCGGCGGTCTGCTGTTTCTTCTGATCGGCGGGGCGGCACTTTATATCGCAACCCTGGATCTCTCGCGATACCGGACAGAGATCGAGACCCTCGCCCAGGAACAGACCGGGCGGCAGATGACAATTGATGGGGCGCTGGAGCTTTCCTGGACCCCGGCCCCGCGGCTTCTGGCCACCGATGTCCGATTGGCAAATCCGGAGTGGTCGACACAACCCAGCCTCGCGCATGTCGGTGAGATGTCGCTGGCGGTGGAGCTTTGGCCGCTGGTCTCAGGTGACCTGCATCTCAAGAGCCTTCGGCTCGCGGACGTCGAAATTGAGCTGGAGCGGAGCGCGGAGGGGCGCGCGAACTGGGAAGGGGTTCTGGAGACCGTAGCGGCATCGGATGACGGATCAGGGCGGGACTTCACACGGGCCCATCTTCAGCAGCTTTCGGTCGAACGGCTGAATGTGAGGTGGCGGTCCGCGCCGGACGCAACCGTTCGAACCTATAACCTGGGATCGCTGATCCTGGCGGCTCGATCGACCGACCGCTTCGATCTCGAGTTGGGCGGCACCTTAGACGGACTGCCGGTGGATTTGTCCGGAGGGATGCCTGTCCTGGCCGATTGGCTGACTGCAGGGACAGACTTGCCGATCAACCTCGAGGGCCGTTTCGCAGGCCGCCCGCTGTCGCTAGACGGGACGCTGATCCGAGGCAAGGCGGGGGACGCTAGGCCGGGAGATCGGATGGAGGCAAAACAGTTCTCCGTCACCTATGGATCACTCGCCATATCCGGCACGGCGGCGCTGGATTTCGGCAAGCCGCGTCCCCACCTTTCCGCGACCCTGGCGATTGATCCCGTGAACATCGATGATTTCGCGGACACCGGCGCGAAACCGGGTCCGAATCCGATGGACCGACCCTTTGCCCTGGATGTTCTGGAGATCCTTGACGGGGAGGTCACGGTTTCGATCGTCTCCGTCGTCCAGGGGAAATTTAAGGCCGAGGAGATCAAGGCAGCACTGACGCTCAAGGACAAGGTGCTGCGGATCAGAGATGTCTCGGCCCGGGTCGAGGGCGGGGCACTTGAAGGTGGCGCGGATATCGACGTCTCGGGACAGCAACCTTCATTGTCTTTGGATGCTGCGCTGCTAGGCACGGATATCGGCTCGGCCCTTCGCAAGACATCCGGCCAGGATCTGCTGATCGGCCGAGGCGATATCATCGTCGGTCTGAGTGCGACGGGACAAACGCCAAATCAGCTGATTGCGACCCTTGGCGGTCGCACTGCAGTGATCATTCGTAAGGGTGAGGTTCTCAACGCCTATTGGGAGCTCCTGGCGGAGGACTTGGCGACACGGTTCCTGCCGTCTTTGGGGGAAAGCCCTCGAGGAAGCCTGAACTGTGCGGTGGCGAGCTTCGCCCTCAAGAGCGGTCAGGCGAAGAGCCAGGTGATTCTGGTTGACAGCGACCGGGCGCTCGTCGGTGGCGAGGGTACGGTCAATCTGCCGTCGCGGACCTTGGACCTGCGTCTGGTGCCGCAGCCCAAGGATGCCTCCCTGATCAGTCTGGCGACGCCGATCCTGATCAACGGACCGATCGAGGATCCGTCGGTGGCGCCGGATCCGCTCTCGGTTGCCAAGGATGTCGGAACCGCCGTGGTCGGCGGCATGATCAATCCGCTGGCGGTCCTTCTGCCGTTCCTGGATAGCGGCTCCAGCGGGAATCCCTGTCCGGCCGCTATCGCTGTGGCCGAGGGTCGGGAGGCGCCGTCAGAGGGATCTCCTGGCGGAAAGCCGGGCGCGATCGAAGGGTTCTTCGACAAACTCCGCAAGGCGATCGAATAAAATGGCCGAGCTGGTCAGACGAGCTTGTGGGACGCCTATATCGTAAACCGAATACTGGAAGTTTTAGGATGACAGGCGGCAGCGGCGCAAAGCGGTTCTACAAGGCGGTCTCGATCGTGCAGGAAGACGGCGGGCATGTGGTCCTGCTGGACGGGCGTGCTGTGAAATCGCCCGCCAAGGGGACCCTGTTGCTTCCGACCGTCGCATTGGCTGAGGCTGTGGCGGGGGAATGGGATGCTCAGACCGATAAAATTGACGCCAACACCATGCCGATGATGAGTTTCGCGGCGACAACCATTGACCGGGTCACCCCGAACCGGGCGCATGTGATCGCCGAGATCGCCGCGTTCGGCCGCAGCGACCTGTTGTGCTACCGCGCGGAGACCCCTGAGACCTTGGTTGAGCGTCAGGTTCAGGCCTGGGGCGAAATGTTGTCCTGGGCAGAAGAGCAGTTGGGCGTACAGCTGTTGGTTACCGAAGGGTTGATGCCCGTGGAGCAACCGGCAACCGCGGTGGCGCGCCTGAAGGGGCATGTGGAGGCCCATTCCGATTGGGAACTGGCACCGCTCCACACTGTGACCACGATCAGCGGATCGCTCGTCATCGGCCTAGCCGTGACCCGCGGGCATCTGGATGCCGGCGGGGCCTTCGAAATCGGCGAATTGGACGAGACCTTTCAGTCCGAACTGTGGGGCCTTGATCGGGAAGCGGAGGACCGCCGCCGTCTCCGCCGGGCCGAGCTTGAGGCGGCCGAGAGATTCTTGACCCTGGCAAGGGCGTAGTGCTCTCGTCGGAATCTCGTTAAAACGGTTTATCGGATCAACGGGGGATGCCCGCATGCAGGATATCAATCAACGCCTTGAGGATATGCGCGACCGTGCGCGGCTCGGAGGCGGCGCCAAGCGGATCGAAGCCCAGCACAAGAAGGGCAAGCTGACCGCGCGGGAGCGGATTGACCTGCTTGTCGATCCGGGCTCCTTCGAAGAATGGGACATGTTCGTCGAGCACCGCTCGGTCGATTTCGGCATGGGTGAACAGAAAGTCCCGGGCGACGGCGTCGTTACCGGCTGGGGCACGGTCAACGGCCGGCTGGTCTTCGTCTACAGCCAGGATTTCACGGTGTTCGGCGGCTCCCTGTCCGAGGCGCATGCCGAGAAAATCTGCAAGGTCATGGACCAGGCGATGAAGGTCGGAGCGCCGGTGATCGGTCTGAACGATTCCGGTGGTGCACGGATTCAGGAAGGGGTCGCCTCGCTCGGCGGTTATGCCGAAGTGTTCCAGCGCAATGTGCTGGCCTCCGGCGTGGTGCCGCAGATCTCGGCGATCATGGGGCCGTGCGCCGGCGGGGCTGTGTATTCGCCTGCCATGACCGACTTCATCTTCATGGTGAAGGACAGCTCCTACATGTTCGTGACCGGCCCTGACGTGGTGAAGACCGTCACCCATGAGACGGTGACCGCCGAGGATCTGGGCGGGGCGGTTACCCACACCACCAAATCCGGCGTGGCTGACGAGGCCTTCGAGAACGACGTCGAGATGCTGCTGCAGCTCCGCCGGTTCATCGACTTCCTGCCGGCCAACAATAAGGAAAAACCCCCGGTCCGTCCGACCGCGGATGAGGCCGATCGTCCGGAGCTGTCGCTGGACACGCTGATCCCGGATAATCCGAACAAGCCCTACGACATGAAGGAGCTGATCTACAAAGTCGTGGATGAGGGGGATTTCTTCGAGATCCAGCCGAACTACGCCGGCAACATCATCGTCGGCTTCGCGCGGATGCAGGGGGCGACAGTGGGCATCGTCGCCAACCAGCCGATGGTGTTGGCCGGCTGTCTCGACATCGCCAGCTCCCGCAAGGCCGCCCGGTTCGTGCGGTTCTGTGACTGCTTCAACATCCCGATCGTGACGCTGGTCGACGTGCCGGGCTTCCTGCCGGGCACCAGCCAGGAGTTCAACGGCATCATCAAGCACGGCGCAAAGCTGCTGTTCGCCTATGCCGAGGCGACAGTTCCGAAGGTCACGCTGATCACCCGCAAGGCCTATGGCGGCGCCTATGACGTGATGAGCTCGAAGCACCTGCGCGGCGACGTGAACTACGCCTGGCCGACCTCCGAGATCGCGGTGATGGGGCCGAAAGGGGCGGTGGAGATCATCTTCCGGGGCGATATCGGGGATGCCGAGAAGATCGAGGCGCGCACCGAGGAATACCGCACCAAGTTCGCCAACCCGTTCGTGGCCGCCAGCCGGGGCTATATCGATGACATCATCAAGCCCCACAACACCCGCCGCCGCCTGTGCCGCGCGCTCGCCATGCTCCGCGACAAGGAGCTCGCGAACCCGTGGAAGAAGCACGACAATATTCCGTTGTGAGGGCGCGCCTGTTGTCCGCCATGGCCAAAGTGAAGGGCTGAAACATGTTCAATAAAATCCTGATCGCCAACCGGGGCGAGATCGCCTGTCGGATCATCCGGACCGCCAAGCGGATGGGGATCAAGACGGTCGCGGTCTATTCCGACGCGGACGCCTCGGGTAAGCATGTGCGGTTGGCGGACGAGGCGATCCGGATCGGCCCGCCGCCCTCGGCCGAGAGCTATCTGCTGGCTGACAAGATCATTGAGGCCTGCAAGCACACCGGCGCGGAAGCGGTGCATCCCGGTTTCGGTTTCCTCAGCGAGCGGGCGTCGTTCTGCGAGGCGCTGAAGGCGGCGGGGATCGTGTTCATCGGCCCGGACGTGCCCGCGATCGAGGCGATGGGCGACAAGATCACGTCCAAGAAGATCGCCAAGGAAGCCGGAGTGAGCACGGTGCCCGGCTTTGTCGGCCTGATCGAGGGACCGGAGCACGCCGCCGAGATCGCCGAGGAGATCGGCTATCCGGTGATGATCAAGGCGACCGCCGGCGGCGGTGGCAAAGGCATGCGGATCGCGCACACAGCCGAGGAGCTGAAGGACGGGGTGCGCGGTGCGATGAACGAGGCCCGGTCCTCGTTCGGCGACGACCGGGTGTTCATCGAGAAATACATCGAACAGCCCCGGCACATCGAAATTCAGGTGATGGCCGACGGCCACGGCAATGTGGTCCATCTGGGCGAGCGGGAATGTTCGATCCAACGCCGGCATCAGAAGGTGATCGAGGAGGCCCCGAGCCCGTTCCTCGACCCGGAGACCCGCGCCAAGATGGGCGCGCAATCGGTCGCTCTGGCGCAGTCTGTGAACTACCGCTCGGCCGGGACGGTCGAGTTCATCGCCGACAAGGACAAGAACTTCTATTTCCTCGAGATGAACACCCGGCTGCAGGTCGAGCATCCGGTGACCGAACTGGTGACCGGGCTGGATCTGGTCGAGCTTATGATCCGGGTGGCCGATGGCGAGAAGCTGCCGTTCACCCAGGATGAGGTGAAGATGGATGGCTGGGCGATCGAGGCGCGGGTCTATGCCGAGGACCCGTTCCGGGGCTTCCTGCCGTCGATCGGCCGTCTGACCCGGTATGAGCCGCCGATCGACGTCGAGGGCATCCGGGTCGATGATGGGGTCGACGAGGGGTCCGAGATCTCAATGTTCTACGATCCGATGATCGCAAAGCTGGTGGCCTATGGGGCCGATCGCGCCCAGGCGACATCCCGGATTCTGGATGCGATCAACCGCTACCGGATACGGGGAGTGGGCCATAATCTGCCGTTCCTGTCGGCGGTGATGGCGCAGAAGCGATTCCAGGACGGCGATCTCTCCACCAACTACATTCCGGAGGAGTTTCCTGACGGGTTCAGCGGTGCGGAGATGGACAACTACGAGCAGGGTGCCCTGCGCGCCCTGGCGGTCGCTTTCGAGCGCAGCAATGCCGAGCGCATGGCACGAATCAGCGGCCAGATCGCCAACCGGGGGAAGGCCGCGATCGCCAGCGTCTGGACCGTGCGCGAGGGTCGCGAGAACCGGAGAGCGGAGGTTTTCCCGGTAGAGGACGGCTACGACGTGACGATTGAGGGGCAGCGCTACGCCATCCGCGGCGCGCTCGACGCCACCATCGCCATGTTCGATGGTAATGTGAACGGAGAAGCTTTCCCGGCCCAGATCGACCGCGACGGGATTTATTACAAGCTCAGCTATGCCGGATGGGAGTTGGCCGCCCTGGTGGTGCCGCCGCGCATCGCCGAGGCGCTCGACAAGATGCCCCCGAAGGAAGCCGCAGATACCACGAAGATCCTGGTTTCCCCGATGCCGGGGCTACTGGTCTCGCTGGCGGTCGAAGAGGGCGACGAGGTCAAGACCGGCCAGGAAGTTTGCGTGGTCGAGGCGATGAAGATGGAGAATGTGCTGCGCGCCGAGCGGGACGGGACGGTGGCCAAGATCCATGCTTCGGCCGGATCCAGCCTGGCGGTCGACCAGCCGATCGTCGAGTTCGAGTAGTGGGACGTGCGGATGGGCGAGGTGGTGACCTGCCGGCTGCGCATCACGGGCCGGGTCCAGGGTGTCGGGTATCGAGCATGGTGTGTCGGTGAAGCGACCCGGTTGGGCCTTTCGGGTTGGGTCCGGAACCGACGGGACGGTTCTGTAGAGGCTTTGGTGCAGGGCCCGGACCCGGCGGTCGCCAAATTGACGGACCTGTGTCGGCAAGGCCCGGGATTTGCGGCCGTCTCCTCGGTCGAGGCCGCGCGCTCGGAGTCCGACTTGATGCTTCCGCACGGTTTCTCGCAAGTGGCAACTGTCTGAATAAAAGACAATTATTGCCGCGAGGGTTGCCGCCGCGACGTTTGATCCTAAGTAGTACCCATCGGTCGAGCAGGGACACGCGTCGGGACGTTCAAGCCACTCCCAGCATGTATCCGACCGATCTCCTGGTAGGAGCGCGACGCGTGCGGCGGAAGGGAGATTTCCATGACTGTGGAAAAAAGCACCAATGATGTTCGTCAGGGCGAGACCACCGGTAAGGTGCGCTGGGTCCTTGGTATTTCATTAACGCTGGTCGTTGTGGGCCTTATCGCAGTGGCCGTTTTCGTCGTTTAACACTCATGGTTTCAGCGGGATGGATCTCTTAGTCTCTCGCACATGATTCTTGATCCGCCGAACGCACGACTGTGGGCCGAACGGCTCACATGGTTCGACCGGTGTCTTCGGCCCGACGGCCAGCGCCGGCCGGTGCCGGTCGGCGCTCAATCAGAAGCGCTGCTGCATGAGTGCCGTCTGGCCTTTGCCTCTGGCGGATGGGTGACGGTCGTCATTCTCGCCCAGGCCGTGATCGACAGCGAACTCGCCGAGCGGCTCGCCGACGAATTGGGCGACGGAGTCGTGTTGAACGAGGTGCGGTTCGGACGCGACTTCGTCTGGCTGCGTGGGCGGCGCAACGGTTACCTCCACAATGACGGTCCCGGTCCGGCGATTACCGCGCACGAACTCGAGTTGGATGCGCCCCGGCTGGAACGTGAAGCGCGCACTGCCGTCGAGTTGCTGGCGAAGGCGCTGTCGGAGATCTAACGGAGCGCCATCTCGCCGTTCGGGCCGAACACTTCTGAAAACGCTTCGCGCAGCGCGATGTCTGTGTCGATCATCGTAACCGGAATGCCCAGGTCGACCAGGCTGGTCACCCCGTGCTCCGAGATCCCGCAGGGCACGATTCCGGTGAAATGATCAAGATCCGGCTCCACGTTCAGCGACACACCGTGAAAGGTGACCCAACGCCGGACCCGGACGCCGATCGCAGCAATCTTGTCCTCGCGCAGCGGCTGGTTCAAATCGGTGCGTCGAACCCAGATTCCGACCCGGCCGGCGCGCCGCTCGCCCTTGACCCCGAGCTTATCGAGCGTCCGGATCAGCCACTCCTCTAACGCATGCACATAGACCCGCACATCCTGGCGGCGGCGTTTCAGATCGAGCATCACATAGCCGACCCGTTGTCCCGGACCGTGATAGGTGAACTCGCCGCCGCGCCCGGTCTGATGTACCGGAAAGCGCGCGGCGTCGAGCAGGTCTGCCGTGTCGGCGCTGGTTCCGGCGGTGTAGAGGGGGGGGTGCTCCAGCAACCAGACGAGTTCCGGCGCACTGCCGACATGGATTTGGGCGGCGCGGGATTCCATTTCCTTGACCGCGTACGGATAAGCGACCGGCCCATCCGTCACCCGCCATTCCGGCGCGCCGGCTGACTCGAGATCGACTTCGCGTGCGATAATGCTCATCATGCTCCTAGACGCCCTTGATTGGCGGTCAGGGTTTTGCTAAGTCCACGCCTCCCCACGACACCGGGTCGTCCGGACTGGGGACCGTGGCGAAGATAGTGCGGTCGTGGCGGAATTGGTAGACGCGCAGCGTTGAGGTCGCTGTCCTGGAAACAGGGTGGAAGTTCAAGTCTTCTCGACCGCACCATTCTTTTCTCTCGGCTCCAGCGGTGGGGCCTTTTTTCTGAGTATCATCCGAGACGCAAACCGATCCATCTGCTGGCGGTTGTTTGGGCTTTGGTCCTTGGGACGCCATCGGTCCTTGTGTAAGGTCCTTGGATAACGGCGGGCCTGTTCGAGTGGCCGCGTACAAAGCCAAGGGACCATAGGTATGACGGACGATCTCAAGGAAGCGGCACTCTATTACCACACCATGCCGCAGCCCGGGAAACTGGCCGTCGTTCCGACCAAACCGATGGCGACCCAGCGCGATCTTGCGCTGGCCTATTCGCCGGGTGTGGCCTTCGCCTGTACCGAGATCGCCGAGAACCCGGCCGCCGCCGCCACCCTGACCAGCCGACAGAATCTCGTGGCGGTGATCACTAACGGCACGGCGGTCCTGGGTTTGGGCAATATCGGACCCCTCGCCTCCAAGCCGGTGATGGAGGGCAAGGCGGCTCTGTTCAAGAAGTTCGCCAATATCGACGTGTTCGATCTGGAGGTGGATGAGCTGGACGTGGATAAGTTCTGCGACATCGTCGCGGCCCTGGAACCCACTTTCGGTGGCATCAATCTGGAGGACATCAAGGCGCCGGAATGTTTCGAGATCGAGCGGCGCCTGCGGGAGCGGATGAATATCCCGGTCTTTCACGACGACCAGCACGGCACCGCGATCATCGTGGGAGCGGCGATCTTCAATGCGCTCCGCCTGGTCGGCAAGAAGTTCGAGGACATCAAGCTGGTCACGTCGGGAGCGGGGGCGGCGGCGATGGCCTGCGTCAACCTCCTGGTGGAGATGGGCCTGAAGAAGGAGAACGTGACGCTCACCGATATCGACGGTGTGGTCTATCGTGGCCGAAGCCAGATGAACACCATCATCGAGCGATATGCGGTGGAGACCCAGGCGCGCGCGCTGTCCGAGGTGCTAGAGGGGGCGGACGTGTTCCTTGGCCTGTCGGCACCGAACGTGCTGAAGCCCGAGATGCTGGCGAAGATGGCGGACAAGCCGATCGTCATGGCGCTGGCGAACCCGAACCCCGAGATCACCCCCGAGGTCGCCAAGGCTGCCCGTCCGGACGCCATCATCGCCACCGGCCGGTCGGACTATCCCAACCAGGTCAACAACGTCCTGTGCTTTCCGTTCATTTTCCGCGGGGCGCTGGATGTCGGCGCCAGCACCATCAACGAGGAAATGAAGGTCGCAGCGGTCAAGGCGATCGCCGATTTGGCGATGCAGGAAAGCTCCGACATCGTCGCGACCGCCTATTCGGGACAGGAACTGTCCTTCGGTCCGGAATACATCATCCCTAAACCCTTCGATCCGCGCCTGATCATGGAGATCGCCCCGCGGGTGGCCCAGGCGGCGATGGATTCCGGTGTTGCTGCCCGCCCGATCGAGGATTTCGTGGCCTATCGGGAGCGCCTGTCGGAGTTCGTCTACCGGTCGGGGCAGGTCATGCGGCCGGTCTTCGAGCACGCCCGCGCAGATCCCAAACGGGTGGTCTACGCCGAGGGCGAGGACGAGCGGGTGCTGCGGGCGGTCCAGACGGTGGTCGACGAGAAGCTGGCCATTCCGACCCTGGTCGGACGGCCAGACGTGATCGCCCGGCGGATCGAGAAGTTCGGCCTGCGCCTGATCGAGGGCCGCGACTACGAGGTGGTCAATCCGCAGAGCGACAGCCGGTATGACCAGTACTCGGACACCTATCACGGTCTTCTGGAACGCGACGGCGTCACGCCCGACCGGGCCCGGGAGGTGGTGCGGACCAACGACACGGTGATCGCAGCCCTGATGCTGTATTTGGGAGAGGCCGATGCGGCGATTTGCGGGGCGGTGGGCCGGTATTGGGATCATCTGAAGCATGTTCAGGCCGTGATCGGCTGTCGGACCGGGGTCGGCGGGCTGTCGGGCGTCAGCCTGCTGATCCTGCCGCAAGGCACGTACTTCATCGTCGATACCCATGTATCGCTGGACCCGTCGGCGGATGAACTTGTCGAGATGGTCGAACTGGCCAGCCACGAGGTTCGGGCATTCGGCCTGGTTCCGAAGGTGGCGTTCCTGTCGCATTCCCAGTTCGGATCGACGGCCGAGCCCTCGGCGTTGAAAATGCGGGAGGCCGTGCGTCGGCTGTCCCAGCGCCATCCCGACCTGGAGGTTGAGGGCGAGATGCACGCCGATACCGCGATCTCCGAGGTTCTGCGGGAGCGGATCTTCCCGAATGCGCGCCTCAGCGGTTCCGCCAATCTGCTGGTGATGCCGACCCTCGACGCCGCCAATATTGCGTTCAACCTGCTGAAATCGGTCGGCCAGGGGCTTTCCGTGGGGCCGATGCTGGTCGGAACCGCCAAACCGATCCATATCTTAAGTCAATCGGTCACCACCCGCGGCATCATCAACATGTCCGCATTGGCTGTGGTCGACGCGCAGGAGCATGAACGCATGAAGGCGTCGAAGGCCGGCAGCTAAGCCGGCAGTGAACGACTTGATCGCAGAACGGCGGAGCGTGGACTCCGCCTTGAACCCGAAACCTGGAAAGGGTTTCCATGTCTGATACCCCGCCGAAGGATCCTCCCGCCGAAGCTGGCCGCGATGATGCGCCGGGTGTCGAGGAATGGGCTGAAGAGACCTACGGTTATGACGACAGCGAGACCTTCGAGGAACATGACGAGGTTGCCGCAGCCGAACCCCGGATCAAGAAGCGCAAGCCGAAGAAGAAAGATCTCAAGCAGAAGATCAAGCAGCTGGAAGCGGAGGTCGCGGACGCCAAGCGCAAAATCGCGGACGAGCCGCTCTACGGGCTGACCCCACGCCTTGAAGCGGCGATCACTCGGGCGCTCGACCAGGAACGGCTTGAGGTTGTCCCCCGTCTGCTGCGCCCCCTCCACCCCGCCGATCAGGCCGATCTGATCGAACGGATGGATGAGGACCATCGAGCTAAGCTTGTCCATGCGGCGGGAGAGGCGCTGGACCCGAACATCTTCCCCTATATGGACGAGACGGTCCGGGACGAGATCGTCGAGCTGTTGGGCGAGGACGGAATCACCCGGGTGGTTTCGGCGCTGGATTCCGACGACGCGATCGAACTGATCGGCGAGCTCGACGACGAGGAACAGGCCCGCATTCTTGCGGCACTGCCGGCCAAGGATCGGGCGATCCTGACCCAGGGTCTGAACTTTCCGGAAAGCTCCGCCGGCCGGCTCATGCAGCGCGAGATGGTGGTCGTCCCGCAGCATTGGACGGTCGGGCAGACCATCGACTTCCTGCGGACGGTGCGGGCATTGCCCGACGATTTCTATGACATCTTCGTGGTCGATCCTGAGCGGCGGCCGGTGGGAGAGCTCGCCCTGAGCCATCTGCTGCGGTCTAAGCGGCCGGTGCGGGTCTCCGACATCATGCGGAAGAACTTCCGGAAGATCCGGGCCAGCATGGATCAGGAAGAGGTGGCCCTGCTGTTCCGCCAGTACGGTCTGGTCGCGGCACCGGTGGTCGATGACGAGGGGGAGCGGCTGTTGGGTGTGATCACCGTCGACGACGTGGTCGACGTGATCGACGAAGAGGCCGAGGAGGACCTGCTGGCCCTTGCCGGTGTGCGGGAGGTCGATCTCTACGGCAAGTTCTGGGACACCACGAAATCCCGGTTCCCTTGGCTGGTGATCAATCTGGGAACCGCCATCGGCGCGTCCCTGGTGATTGGCCTGTTCGAGGCCACCATCGAAAAGGTGGTGGCCCTCGCGGTGCTGATGCCGATTGTGGCCTCTATGGGCGGCAATGCAGGGACCCAGACGCTGACGGTGGCGGTGCGGGCGCTGGCGATGCGGGATCTGGATCCCCGGAACGCCATGAAATTCGTGGTCAAGGAGACGCTGGTCGGCTCGATCAACGGACTGGCCTTTGCGGCCTTGGTGGCTGTCGTCTCGTTCGTGTGGTTCGGCGACACCGATATTGCTGTTGTCATCGCCGCGGCGATGGTGGTGAACATGGTAGTGGCCGGTCTGGCCGGAACCCTGATTCCGCTCGGCCTGGACCGGTTCAAGGTCGATCCGGCGGTGGCGAGCGGGGTGTTCCTGACCACAGTGACCGATGTGGTCGGGTTCTTCACCTTCCTGGGATTGGCGGCCCTGGTTCTGTTGTAGCGTCGGCCCATCGATTGACGTTCACGTCAGATACTGGATACGCTCGCGTCCATGGATGAGAGCTATTCCATGACCCAACTCGCCCGAGAGTTCGATCTGACGACCCGGGCCATCCGGTATTACGAGCAGGAGGGCCTGATCAGCCCGGCGCGGCGCGGACGCACGCGTGTGTTCTCGGCCCGAGATCGGACCCGTCTGCGGCTGATCCACCGGGGGCGGAGTTTGGGGTTTTCGATCCAGGATATCCGAGAAATTCTGGAACTCTACTCACCGAGATCCGGCGACCGTCCGCAACTGGTTCATCTGCTGCAGAAAATCCGAGAACGACGGAAGGTGCTGGAGCAGCAGCGGCGCGACATCCTGGCGATTGAGGGAGAACTCGACAGACTGGAAGGGGACTGTCTGGAACGGCTGTCCCGCGAGGACTCCCGATGACTGACGCCCACGTTACAGAGGACCTCGCCCATCCCCGCTACAGAACACCCAATCCGGCCTTCGCGGCCCGGGTGCGGGAGAGCTTCGCTCGGCAGCCGTTCATGGCGACGCTGGCGGCCGAAATCGCTTCGGTGACCCCGGGGCAGTGTGAAATCCGGCTTCCCTTTCGCCCGGCCTTGGGCCAGCAGCACGGCTTCTTCCACGGCGGTGTCGTCGGAACCTTGGCGGACAACGCCTGCGGCTACGCGTCCTTCACGCTGGCCGATGCGGACAGCTCGGTCCTGACGGTCGAGTACAAGCTGAACCTGATGTCGCCGGCCGCCGGAGATGTGCTGATCGCCCGTGGCCGGGTGCTGCGCCCGGGCCGGACCCTGGTGGTGGCCCAGGCCGATGTCTCGGTGGTGATCGATGGGCTTGAAAAACCTGTTGCCACCGCGCTGGCGACCCTCATGCTGATGCAGGACATGCCGGATGAGAAGCATGCTGCGAACCCCAAAAGGTGACCTGATGATCCCCAACGATCTGCCGAGCCTGAATTTCGACCTGGGTGAGACCGCGGATATGCTGCGGGACAGTGTGCGGAGTTTCGCGAGCGAGGAGATCGCGCCGCGGGCGGCCGATATCGACGTGGAGAATACGTTCCCCCATGACCTGTGGCGGAAGATGGGCGGCCTCGGCGTGCTTGGGATCACCGTCGGCGAGGAGTTCGGCGGTGCCGGGATGGGGTATCTGGAGCATTGTGTGGCGATGGAGGAGATCAGCCGGGCCTCCGCCTCTGTCGGGCTCAGCTACGGCGCGCACTCCAACCTCTGCGTGAACCAGATCCGGCTGAACGGCTCCGACGAGCAGCGCGGGCGCTTTCTACCCAAGCTGGTTTCCGGCGAGTTCGTCGGGGCCCTGGCGATGAGCGAGGTCGGCGCCGGCTCCGATGTGGTCTCGATGCGGACCCAGGCCGTGAAGAAGGGCGACCGCTATATCCTGAACGGCGGCAAGATGTGGATCACCAACGGGCCGACCGCCGACGTGATCGTGGTCTACGCCAAGACCGACCCGGAAAAGAAACAGCACGGCATCACCGCCTTCCTGGTGGAGAAGGGCATGAAGGGCTTCTCCATCGCCCAGAAGCTCGACAAGCTCGGCATGCGCGGCTCGGACACGGGTGAGCTGGTGTTCGAGGATGTGGAGATCCCCGAGGAGAATGTGCTCGGCCAGATCGACGGCGGGGTCAGGGTTCTGATGAGCGGGCTGGATTATGAGCGCGCCGTGCTGGCCGCAGGGCCGACCGGGATGATGCAGGCGGCCATGGACGTGGTCATCCCCTACGTCCACGAGCGCGAGCAGTTTGGC